>JAJTHJ010000285.1 GCA_021298875.1 Burkholderiales bacterium
CGCGCATCGCCGCGCGCGCCAGCGGCGGCACCGCGGGCAGGCGCTCGAAGCCGACCAGACGGGCGACCTCTTCGATCAGGTCTTCTTCGCGTTCCAGGTCGAAGCGGTACGACGGCGGCGTCACGACCCACTGCTCGCCCGCGCGCTCGCAAGGCATGCCCAGCCGCGCGAAGCAGTCGGCCATCTCGTCGGCGGTCAACGGCATGCCGAGCACCTTGCGGCAGCGCTCGATGCGCAGGGCGAGCGGCTTGCGCTCGGGCAGCCGCGCGATGGTGTCGTCCACCGGGCCGATCCGCGTCTCGGGCGTGCCGCAGATCTCGACGATCAGCCGGGTCAGGTACTCAAGGTGCGCGACGGTGGTCGCGTAATCGACACCACGCTCAAAGCGGTGCGCCGCGTCGGTGGAGAAGTTGAACCGCCGCGCCCGGCCCTGGATCGCCTCCGGCCACCAGAAGGCAGCCTCGACGTAGACGTTGCTCGTGTCGAGCGACACCGCGGTCGCCTCGCCGCCCATGACGCCGGCCAACGCTTCCACGCCGCGCGCATCGGCGATCACGCCGACCCAGTCGTCCACCTCGACGGTCTGGCCGTTCAGCAGCTCGACCTGCTCGCCCTTGCGGCCCCAGCGCACCGTGAGGCCGCCTTCGACCTTGTCCAGATCGAAGACGTGCGACGGCCTGCCGAGCTCCAGCATCACGTAGTTGGAGATGTCCACCAGCGCCGAGATCGGCCGCTGGCCGCTGCGCTCCAGCCGCTGCTTGATCCAATCGGGCGTGGGTGCGCGGGCGTTCAACCCGCGAATCACGCGGCCTGAGAAGCGGCCGCACAGGTCGGGCGCCTGCACGTCCACGCTCAGGCGGTCGTCGCAAGTCGGTGCGACCGGCGTGAACTGCGGCAGGCACAGCGCCGCGCCGGTGATCGCCGCCATCTCGAGCGCCACGCCGACCACACTCAGGCAGTCCCCGCGGTTGGGCGTGAGCTTGATCGTGAACAGGCGATCGTCGAGCGCCAGATGCTGGCGGATGTCCATGCCTACAGGAGCATCGCCAGGAAGGATCAGCAGACCGCTGTGGTCCTCGGACAGGCCCAGCTCGCGCGCCGAGCACAGTATGCCCTGCGACTCCACGCCGCGCATTTTGGTCGCCTTGATGCGGAAGTCGCCGGGCAGCACCGCACCCTCCAGCGCGCAGGGCACGCGGATGCCCGCCGCCACGTTGGGCGCGCCGCAGACGATGTTGAGCAAGCCACCCTGCCCCGCATCGACCTCGCAGACGGTGAGTTTGTCGGCGTTCGGATGCTTGGCCACCGACTTGACCTCGGCCACCACCACCCCGTTGCATGGCGGCGCGACCGGCGTTTGATCCTCGACTTCCAGCCCGGCCATCGTCAGCCGGTGCGCGAGTTCCTCGCTGTCGATCGGCGGATTGACATACCTGCGCAGCCACTGTTCGGAGAATTGCATCGTCGGCTCCACCTAGTTGAACTGCTGCAGGAAGCGCAGGTCACCGTCGAAGAACAGGCGCAGATCGTCCACGCCATAACGCAGCATCGTCAGCCGCTCCAGCCCGGAGCCGAACGCGAAGCCGATGTAGCGCTCCGGGTCGAGGCCAAAGTTGCGCACCACGTTCGGATGCACTTGGCCTGAGCCGGAGATTTCGAGCCACTTGCCCTTGTTCGGGCCGGCGGTGAACATCATGTCGATCTCTGCCGAAGGCTCGGTGAACGGGAAGAAGGACGGACGGAAGCGCACCTGCAAGTCCTCGGTTTCGAAGAACCGGTGCAGAAAATCGGTGTACACGCCCTTCAGATCGGCAAAGCTCACGTTCTCGTCGATCCAAAGCCCTTCGATCTGATGGAACATCGGCGAGTGGGTCGCGTCCGAGTCGACCCGGTAGGTGCGGCCCGGCGCGATCACCTTGATCGGCGGCTTATGCATCCGCGCGTAGCGCACCTGCATCGGGCTGGTGTGGGTGCGCAGCAGCAGCGGCTTGCCTTCGCCGTCCCGCGCGTCGACGTAGAAGGTGTCCTGCATCGAACGCGCCGGATGGTTCTCCGGGTTGTTGAGCGCGGTGAAGTTGTGCCAGTCGGTCTCGATCTCCGGGCCGTCAGCCACATCGAAGCCGATCGAGGCGAAGATCTCCTCGACCCGCAACCAAGTGCGCATCACCGGATGAATCCCGCCGGCCGAACGCTTGCGCCCGGGGAGCGTGACGTCGATCGCCTCCTGCGCCAGGCGCGCATCGAGTTCGGCATCGGCCAGTTGCCGGCGCCGCTCGGTAAGCAGCGCCTCGATGGCCTCCTTGGCGGCGTTGATCCGCACGCCCTGCGCGCGGCGCTCATCGGGCGCGAGCTTGCCCAGGCCTTTAAGCAGTTCGGTAACCGAGCCGGTCTTGCCGAGGAAGCGCGCCTTTTCGTTTTCCAGCGCGGCCGGCTGCGTGGCCGCGGCAAAGGCGGCACGCGCGTCGGCGATGACTTGATCGAGAGAATCCATGGCGGTGGCGGAAACGAAACGGGGCCGGCGCTTGCGCGGCGGCCCCGGTTTCAGTCGGGCGCGGCCCCTGCGGGGCTCGCCCTGCTTAAGCAGCGAGGGACGCCTTCACTTTATCGACGATCGCCGCGAAGCCCGGCTTGTCCATCACCGCCATGTCGGCCAGCACCTTGCGGTCGATCTCGATGGAGGCTTTTTTCACGCCGGCCATAAAGGCCGAGTAGGACATTCCGTGCTCGCGCGTGGCCGCGTTGATGCGGGCGATCCACAGCGTGCGGAAGGTGCGCTTCTTGGCGCGGCGGTCGCGATAGGCGTACTGGCCCGCCTTCATCACCGCTTCTTTGGCCACGCGGAAGACGTTCTTGCGCCGGCGGGTGAAACCCTTAGCGAGGGTGAGAACCTTCTTGTGCCGCGCGCGGGCGGTCACACCACGTTTGACTCGGGGCATGGTTCGTCCTCCTCCTTACGCGTTGGGCAGCATGCGGCGCACCGACTTCACGTCGGCCGCGTGCAACTCGACAGGGCCGCGCCGATGGCGCTTGCTCTTGGTGGTGCGCTTGGTCAGCAGGTGACGCTTGGTCGCCTGACCGCGCTTGATCGAGCCGCTGTTGCGCACGGTAAAGCGCTTGGCGGCCGCCTTTTTGGTCTTCATCTTGGGCATCGTGGCCCTCCTTTTCACATGAGCACAGGCGCCCTCGCGGGACTTGATGGCCTGGCTGCACTTGTAATCCGCGGTTTGCGCCGCGGGCCTTGCCGCGCCTCGCAGCGCGAGGCGCACACAACCTATTTTTTCTTCGGGGCGATCACCATGATCATCTGCCGCCCTTCCAGCTTGGGGAAAGACTCGACGTTGGCCGTCTCCGAAGTCTCTCCCTTGATCCGCTCCAGCAGCTGGATGCCGAACTCCTGGTGCGCCATTTCGCGCCCACGGAAACGCAGCGTCACTTTGACCTTGTCGCCTTCAGCCAGGAACCCCTTGAGCTTGCGCATCTTGGTCAGGTAGTCGTTCTCGTCCGTCTGCGGCCGGAACTTGACCTCCTTAACCTGGATGACCTTCTGCTTGAGCTTGGCTTCGTGCGCCTTTTTCTGCTCCTGGTACTTGAACTTGCCGTAGTCCATCAGCCGGCAAACCGGCGGCTGGGCGGTCGGCGCGATCTCGACCAGATCGACATCCTTTTCTTCCGACAGGCGGAAGGCTTCCGCCAGCGGGACGATCCCGAGTGCTTCGCCGTCGACCCCGACCAACCGGACTTCCGGCACCGAGATCTCGCGGTTGAGCCGATGCGTGCGATCCTGTGCGATGGCTAGTTTCCCTTCGCGAAAACAAAAATTAAGCCGTGCCGCCCACCTGGCGTCGCGCGGCGATGTCGTCCGACAAGCGCTGCGCGAATGCATCGACCGGCATCACACCCAGATCGACACCGCCACGAGCCCGCACGGCCACCGTGCCTGCATGCATCTCCTTATCCCCCACCACGAGGACGTAGGGCAGCTTCTGCAAGGCAAGGACACGGATTTTATAGTTGATCTTGTCGCCCCGCAAATCGGGATCGACCCTAAAGCCTTGATTCACTAGCGTTTGCGCAACACTCTTGGCGTAGTCGGCCTGGCCCTCGGAGATATTGGCCACCGCCGCCTGCACCGGCGCCAACCACGGCGGAAGCGCACCGGCATGGTTTTCGATGAGGATGCCGACAAAGCGCTCGAGCGAACCGACGATTGCCCGGTGCAGCATCACCGGCACGCGGCGGCTGTTGTCTTCAGCCACGTACTCGGCGCCCAGCCGCCCGGCCATCGAGAAATCCACCTGCATCGTCCCGCACTGCCAGGTACGGCCGATCGCGTCCTTCAGGTGGTACTCGATCTTCGGGCCATAGAACGCGCCATCCCCCGGCGAGATCGTGAAGGGCGCACCCGAGGCGCGCAGCGATTCCATCAAGGCCTGCTCGGCCTTGTCCCACAGCGCATCCTCACCGATGCGCTGCGCCGGCCGCGTGGCGACCTTGTAGAGTACGTCGGTGAAGCCGAAGTCCGCATAGACCTTCTGCAACTGCGCGGTGAAGGCCACGCACTCAGCAAGGATTTGATCCTCGGTGCAGAAAATGTGCCCATCGTCCTGGGTGAAGCCGCGCACACGCATCAGCCCGTGCAGCGCGCCCGACGCCTCGTTGCGATGGCAGGCGCCGAACTCGCCGTAGCGCAGCGGCAGGTCGCGGTAGCTGCGCAAAGCGCTCTTGTAGATCTGCACGTGGCCCGGGCAGTTCATGGGCTTGAGCGCGTAGTAGCGGTTCTCCGACTCCGTCGTGAACATGTTCTCGCGGTACTTGTCCCAGTGCCCGGAGCGCTCCCACAAGCTGCGGTCGAGAATCTGCGGCGCGCGCACTTCCTGGTAGCCGCTGTCGCGATACACCTGCCGCAGGTACTGCTCCACCACCTGCCAGACCGCCCAACCCTTGGGGTGCCAAAAGACGAGGCCCGGCGCTTCTTCCTGCGTGTGGAAGAGATCGAGTTCGCGCCCCAGCTTGCGGTGGTCGCGGCGTTCGGCCTCCTCCAGCATCTTCAGATACGCGTCCTGCTCGGCCTGACTCGCCCAGGCCGTGCCGTAGATGCGCTGGAGCATCTCGTTGTTGCTGTCGCCGCGCCAGTACGCGCCGGCCACCTTCATCAGCTTGAAGACACGGAGCTTGCCGGTGGACGGCACGTGCGGCCCGCGGCACAGGTCGATGAAGCCACCCTCGCGATAGAGCGAAATCGGCTGATCCGCGGGGATCGAGGCGATGATCTCGGCCTTGTAGCGCTCGCCGATCGAGTGGAAAAACTTGACGGCGTCGTCGCGGTTCCAGACTTCGCGCGTGACCGCCTCGTCGCGCTTGCCGAGTTCCGCCATCTTGGCTTCGATCGCCGCCAAGTCCTCGGGCGTGAACGTCCGCTTGCACGAGAAGTCGTAATAAAAACCGTTTTCGATCACCGGGCCGATGGTCACCTGCGCATCGGGGAAGAGTTCCTTGACCGCGTAGGCCAGCAGGTGGGCGGTCGAGTGGCGCAGGATGTCCACGCCCTCGGCATCCTTGCCCGTCACGATGGCGAGCTCGGCGTCGCGGTCGATCAGATAAGACGTATCGACGAGCTGGCCATCGACCTTGCCGGCCAGCGCCGCCTTGGCCAGACCCGGGCCGATCGCGGCGGCGACCTGCGCGACCGTCACCGGCGCATCGAAGGCTTTGGACGAGCCGTCGGGAAGTTTGATTGCAGGCATTTTTTGCAGACTCTAATAACAAAAAAGTGCGGGCGAGCCGCACTTTTTGTGTTCGAGGAGCGCGCTCGTTCTTGGGGGATCAACCGCCGGTCGGGGTAGTTCGGAACTGCGCAAAACCGCTCATTGTCGTCCTCATCGTGCAGGTGGTAGGCGCGATTGGACTCGAACCAACGACCCCCACCATGTCAAGGTGGTGCTCTAACCAGCTGAGCTACGCGCCTGCAAGAGCCGCGGATGATACATGAGCGAGGTGCGCAGTCCGCTCGTCGGTCATGCTATGGTCGCAACCTGGCAACACGACGGTCATGCGGCGCGGCGATCATCGGTGCAAGTCGATGACGAGCACAGCGATGACCCCTTTCTCCCTTCTCATGCCGCCGAGCAGAAACCCGGCCGCCGACAAGTCGAGCGCGAAGCCGCGCCTGACCGTGCACGTGGCGCGCCACGCCGGCGAAGTGGCCGAAGCGCAGCGCCTGCGGCACAAGGTGTTCGTCGAGGAGATGGGCGCGCGGCTCATGAGCAGCGACGGTCGCGAGCACGACGAGTTCGACCCCTGGTGCGACCACCTGATCGTGCGCGACGCCGACAGCCTGCGCGTAGTCGGCACCTACCGGATGTTGACGCCGCACCGCGCGCGTGAACTCGGCCGCTTGTACTCGGAAACGGAGTTCGATCTGGCCCGCTTCGACGGACTGCGTGCATCGCTGATCGAAGTCGGCCGCTCCTGCGTGCACCGCGACTACCGCTCGGGCAGCACCATTTTGCTGCTGTGGGCGGGCCTGGCCCGCTACATGAAGCAGGGCGGGTATCGACACCTGATCGGCTGCGCCAGCGTGTCGCTGGCCGACGGCGGCGCGCAGGCGGCACGCATCCGCGACGAGTTGCACGGCAGCCTCACGCCGCCCGAGTACCGCGTCTTTCCGCGTCTGCCCTTTCCGCACGACAAGGTCGCGCGCGCTGTGCAGTTCGAACTGCCACCGCTGCTCGAGGGCTACCTGCGGCTCGGCGGCCGGATTTGCGGCGAGCCGGCATGGGACCCGGATTTCAACAGTGCTGACTTTTTGGTGTGGGTAGCGCTCGACAGCATGAACGCACGCTACGCGCGGCACTTCGACTTGCTGGCGCAGACGGCGGAGCAGGCCCAAGCCTGACGCCGCATTACTTCCGCCGCGCCGAAAGCACCCCCGGCACCTCGCCAATCTGCGCCAACGCGCGGCGCAGCGCAGCGGCATCGCCGACTTCGACCGTGAACTGCATCTGCGCGTCGCCGCGTCGGGAGAGCGTGTTCACCCCGATCACATTGAGCTTCTCGCGCGCGAACACTTCGGACACGTCGCGCAGCAGGCCCGAGCGGTCGCTGGCGACGACGAACACATCGACCGGGTAGACCGCATCCGCGGCCCGTCCCCACGCGACCTCGATCACGCGCTCCAGCTGGCGCAGTGCCAGCGCCTGCGCGTTGCTGCAACCGGCGCGGTGGATCGATACGCCTTTGCCGCGGGTGACGAAGCCGACGATCTCGTCCGGCGGCACCGGGCGGCAACAGCGCGCCAGACTCGTCAACAGCGAGTCGACGCCGACCACCAGCACCTTGCCCTTGCCGGCCGGCGCGGTAGCCGCCTTGGTCACCGCCAGCGGTTCTTCGGCCGGCGCTGCCGACGCCACCGTCAACGCCTGCTCGATGCTGCGCAGGCTGAACTCCTCCTTGGTCGCCGCCACGCACAGTTCGTCCACGCCGGCAAAGCCGAGTCGGTGCGCAAGGTCTTCGAGCTTGACCGCGGTCTTGCCCAGCCGTGCCAACTCTTTGTCGATCAGCGCGCGGCCGGCCACCAGCGCCTGCGCGGTTTCCTGCGCGTTGAACCATTGCCGCACCTTGGTGCGCGCGCGGCTGCTGGCGAGGACGCCCAGTTCGACGTTGAGCCAGTCGCGACTCGGCCCGCCGGTCTTGGCGGCGATGATCTCGACCGTCTGCCCGGTGGTCAGCGGCGTGTTCAATTGCACGATCGCGCCGTCCACCCGCGCGCCACGGCAGCGATGGCCGAGTTCGGTGTGCAGGTGATAGGCAAAGTCCACCGGCGTGCTGCCCGCGGCCAGTTCCACCACCCGGCCCTGCGGCGTGAGCACGTAGATGCGCTCCTCGCGCGCGGCGCGCGGGTCGGGCGCGGCGACCTCCTGCTTCCACGCCAGCAGTTGGCGCAGCCAGGCGACGCGCTCTTCCTCGGCGCGTGCGCCTTTGTCGGCGCGGCCGCCTTCCTTGTAGCGCCAGTGCGCGGCCACGCCGAGTTCGGCGAAGTCGTGCATCTCCCGCGTGCGGATCTGAATCTCCAACGGTCGGCCGCCGGCGTCGGCCACGACGGTGTGCAGCGACTGGTAGCCGTTGGGCTTGGGCCGCGCGATGTAGTCGTCGTACTCGCTCGCGATAGGGGCAAAGCGCTCGTGGATCAGCGACAGCGCCTGATAGCACTGGGCGACGGTCTCGACGATCACCCGCAGCGCGCGCACGTCGTACAACTCGTCGAACGCCAGTTGCTTGGCCTGCATCTTGGCCCAGATGCTGTAGATGTGCTTCGGGCGGCCGCTGATCTGCGCGTCGATGCCGGCCTGCTTCATCAGCGCCGCGACATCGGTCTGCGCCTGCGCGATAAAGCCTTCGCGCTCGACGCGCTTTTCTTCCAGCCAGCGCGCCACACGCTTGTAGGTCTCCGGCTCCAGGAAGCGGAACGACAAGTCCTCCAGCTCCCACTTCAACTGCCAGATGCCGAGCCGGTTGGCCAGCGGCGCGTATAGCGCCATCGTTTCGCGCGCGAAAGCCTCGACGTCGCTGCGCTTCTGCGCGGCAAACCAGCGCAGCGTTTGCAGGCGCGAGGCCAGCCGCAGCAGCACCACGCGCAGGTCGCTGCACATCGCCAGCAGCATCTTGCGCAGCGCCTCGGCCTGGCCGCCGGCATCGTCCACGCCCTGCGGGCGGGTGCGCTCGGACAGCCGCATCAACTGGCGCAGGTTCGCTACGAGTTCGGCCACCGTCGCACCGAAGCGCGCGCGCAGCCAGTCGTCGGCGTCGCGCAGCACGTCGTGGGTGCCGAAGAGGTACGCCGCCGCGAGCAGATCGGCATCGGCCCGCAGCGGCGCCACGATCGCGACGATGCCGTCGGCGTGCTCGACGAAGGGCTCACCGGTGGTGAGCTTGCGGTCCAGATACAACGGCGCAGCCAACGCGCGCGCCGCCGCCGGATCGACGGCGGGCGATGCGACGGGCGACTCGGCAGCGGCGGTCATGACCATCGGATTCTAGGTGCGGGGCTGCTGCACAATCGCGGCCATGCTCAAAGCCCTGCTGAACAAACTCGGCGCCCCCGGCGCGGTGGCTATCCCCGATGAGTCGTGGGACGCGAACCTCACCGCCCTCCCCTTCATCGCGCGGCTCGACGGCGACGAGCGCGCGCGACTGCGGGCGCTGGTGGGTCGCTTCCTTGCCGAGAAGGAAATGTCCGGCGCTGACGGGCTGGAACTGACCGCGGCGATCCAGGTCAACGTCGCGATGCAGGCCTGCCTGCCGATCCTCAATCTGGGCTTGGAGTGGTACCAGGGTTGGGTCGGCGTGATCGTCTATCCGTCGGAGTTCGTCGTGCAGCGGCGGATCGTCGATCACGACAGCGTGGTGCACGAGTTCGAAGACGCGCTGGCCGGCGAAGCCTGGGACGGCGGGCCGGTGCTGCTGTCCTGGGACGACGCGCAGGCGCCCTCGGGCGATGGCTACGGCACCAGCGTGGTGATCCACGAGTTCACGCACAAGCTCGACATGCTCAATGGCGAGCCGAATGGCCAACCGCCGTTCGACGCGCGGCTGCACGCGGGGCTGTCGCGGCGCGCGTGGCAGGCGGCGCTGGAAGAAGCGTTCGAGCGCTTCAATGCCGAGCTGGATCTGATCGAAGCCGAAATCCCCGCCGACCTTGATCCGGAGAGCGCGGACGCCGACCGCTACTTTGCCGCGCTGCCGCTAGACCCCTACGCGGCGCAAGAGGAGGCGGAGTTCTTTGCGGTGTCGTCGGAGGCCTTCTTCGTCGCGCCGGCGCGGCTGCGCGATGCGTTTCCCGAGTGGTACGCGCTGCTCGCACGCTTTTTCCGGCAAGACCCGCTGGCGCGATGAAGCGGTTGCTGATCGTCTACACCAGCACCACCGGCGGCACCGAGCAAATGGTGCGCGCCGCTGCCGAGGCTGCACGCGCCGAGGCTGGTGTGGACGTGCGCCTGCAACGCGCAGCGGACACCCACGCCGCGGATGTGCTGGCGGCCGACGGCTACCTCTTCGCCACGCCGGAGAACCTGGCGACGATGGCGGGCCTGATGAAAGACTTCTTCGACCGCGTGTACTACGACGCGCTCGACCACGTGAACGGCCGCCCGTATGCGACGCTGATCTGCGCCGGCTCGGACGGCACGGGCGCCGCGCGGCAGATCGCACGGATCGCCACCGGGTTGCGGCTGCGCGAAGTTGCACCGCCGACCATCGTCTGCACCCACGCGCAGACGCGCGAGGCGATTCTGGCGCCGAAGACGATCGCGGAGGCAGACTTGCGGCGCTGCGCAGAAATCGGCGCAGCGTTGGCGGCGGGATTGGCTGCCGGGGTCTTCTGACACTCCGTCGCCCCGGCGCAGGCAGGTGCCCAGCGACTTTCAGCAAACGGCCGTGGGCTCCAGCCTACGCCGGTGCGACGGGCGCTTTGGTTACGGCAACGCCGCCGTCACCACGATCTCCACCTTCCACTGCGGGCCGGCAAGCTTGGCCTCGACGGTGGCCCGCGCCGGCGTGTGCCCGGCCGACACCCAGGCGTCCCACACCGAGTTCATCTGGGCGAACGTCGAAATGTCGGCCAGGTAAATCTGCGCCAGCAGGATGCGTGTCTTGTCGGTGCCGACCTGCGCGAGCAGCGCGTCGATGGCGGCGAGCACTTGCCGGGTCTGGCCGGCCACGTCTTGCGACGGATCGTCCGCGACCTGCCCGGCCAGATACACCACGCTGCCATGCACCACCGCCTGCGACATGCGCAGGCCGATCTGCAAACGCCGAATTTCCATTTTCATTTCTCCAGAAGAAACTCACGCACGATGCCGATCTGCATCGCGTCCATGAACATCGGCGCATGGCCCACGCCGGGAATCTCCGCCAGCCGCGCGCGCGGGCCGCGTTCGGTCATCTGCCGCGCGGTCGCGGGCGTTAGCAAGTCCGAGTTCGCGCCGCGCACCAGCAACGTGGGGCACGCGATCCGGTCGTACAGCGCCCACAGCGCTGCCTCGCCGGTGGCGGCCAGTTCGGCCGTCGAGGCCTTGAACGGCGCTGCAATCGCCGGGTCGTAGTGCAGCACCCAGGCGTCGCAATCGCGGCGCAGACCGGGCTCGGTGATCTCACGCCATTCGTCGCGCGACTTGAGCCCAAAGGGCGCGGCGACCGTCATCACGTAATCGACCGCCTGCTCCACACTCGCAAAACGGATCGGCTGGCCCAGGTACTCGCCGATGCGCGCCAGCGCGCCGGCATCGATCGCCGGGCCGACATCGTTGATCACGAGCCTGGAGATAGGAGACCCCTCCTGCCCCGCCAGCGTGATGCCGATCAACCCGCCCATCGAGGTGCCGACCCAGTGCACCTGCTCCACGTTCAGCCGCGCGATCAGCGTGACCATGTCGGCCACGTACTGCGGGATGCCGTAGAGCATCGGGTTGCGCAGCCGGTCGCTCAAGCCGCGGCCGACGACATCCGGGCAGACGACCCGGTAGCGGTCGGCGAGCGCGCGCGCCAGCCGGTC
>JAJTHJ010000069.1 GCA_021298875.1 Burkholderiales bacterium
CAGTGCAGGGAACGAAGGGCGAAGAAAAGCGGGCACGGCTGGCGATTCAGCAGGCTGAAGAAGCGATCCTTGATCGTGAGTTTCCGGACGGCCCACCCGTAAAGGCGCGCGACCCCCGACTGTTTCGGCCCGATCCCGCCTTTACCGAGACATACGGGCCTCCGGTCGCAGTTGCGGCCGAAGCGGCGCCGCACAGCATTTTCGATTCCAGCCTGGTCGTTCTGGCGCTCGCCGGGCAACCAGTGGGCCTGCGTGGCGTGCTGGCGCTCACGGCTGCTCTGCGCAACCTGTGCATGGCGGCCTGTCCGGTGCAGCCGCCGCCCGAGTGGTTGTCCGGTCACCGGCCCGACGGTCGGGCCACGGCTGCGCCGCACGTCGCTTTTCTGCCGTTGGCCTTCGTTGGCGATCACCATGCCGATGGGCGGCTGCTGGGTTTGGCGCTCGCCCTACCACGCGACCTCGACACCGCGGAAGTGGCGCGGTGCATCGGGCCAATCCTGATGAACGGACACGGTGAGCCTCACCCGCTTCCCCTGCGCGATGGCGCTGGACGCCGACTGACCGCAACACTGGTCAACGCGCCTCGCCCGCCGCAGAAGACACTTTGGGTCGAACGTTGGACACAACCCTCGCAGTATTGGGCAACGGTTACGCCGGTCGTGCTCGACCGGCACTTCGACGGCCCCGACCGCTGGCAGCAAGCCGCAGAGTCCATCAAGACGGGTTGTGAACGAATCGGTTTGCCGCGGCCGCGCGATGTGTTGCTCGATCCCGTGTCTCGTTTCTCGGGCGTGCCGCACGCGCGCGACTTTGCGCGGTTGACGCGTAAGTCCGATGGCGGACGTATGCACCATGTCCACGCGACACTCGTGTTCGACGAGGCTGTCGTCGGCCCGGCGGCGATCGGTGCCGGGCGCTTTCGCGGCTATGGATTTTGTCGGCCTTTGCCTCAAGGAGGCGGCGATGCCTGACGCGCCGATCGCGGCCGGCGACTTTGCCGAGTACTTTGCAGCGCTGTGGGGCAGGGAACCGTTCCCCTGGCAGCAGGCTTTGGCCGATCGGCTGACGGCCAGCCCGGAGAGCGCGGACGCCGACAATGATTGGCCACCGGCGATCACGCCACCAACCGCAGGCGGCAAGACCGCTTGCCTGGACATCGCCGTCTTCGCTCTTGCTGCGCAAGCGCATTGGCAGCAGCGGGGTTGGCCGCGGAGGGCGCCTCGGCGCGTGTTCCTGGTGGTGGATCGCCGCGTCATCGTCGATGAGGCTTTCGACCGTGCACGCTTGCTCGCGTCGCGTTTGCAGGCAGCGGGCGATGGGGTTCTGGGTCGGGTTGCCGCCGCGTTGCGCGAACTCGCGGGCGGGCCGCACGAAGCTCCGCTCGCGTGCTTCCAGTTGCGAGGCGGCGTCTATCGCGACGATGGATGGGCGCGGTCGCCGATACAGCCGACCATTGTTTGCGCCACCGTCGACCAGATTGGATCGCGGCTCCTGTACCGCGCCTACGGACGTTCGTTCAAGGCTTGGCCCCTGCAGGCCGGCTTGGTCGGAAACGACAGTTTGATCATCCTCGACGAGGCGCACTGCGCGGAGCCGTTTCGTCAAACGCTGACTGCCGTTCAACGTTACCGGACGTGGGCCGAATCGCCGAGCACGACGCCGTTCCGGGTCGTGCTGATGACGGCGACCCCGCCGGCCGGCATGGAGCGCTTTCCCGACGAGGTAACCGCCGCGGCGGATCGAGCTCATCCGGTGTTGCGACGGCGCATTGAGGCAAGCAAGCCGTGCAGGCTTGTGGTCGCGAGCAAGGCGTCCGGACGCACTGCCGAAGACGTCAATAAGGCCACGGCCGCCCGACTTGTCGCGGAGACTTTGGAGTTGCTCCGGCGTTCGTCGCCTGTTGCGGCGTGCGACGCCGATCAAAGCCACCTTCCCCTCGATCTGGAGGCGTCGCGCTCGGCGAAAGCCGCGCCAGCGGTCGCCGTCTTTTGCAATCGGGTCGATACCGCCCGCCGCGTTTACGCGGCGTTGCAGGAGCGGGCGGATCTCGATTCGATGCTTTTCACCGGGCGCATGCGTCCACTGGACCGCGACGACGTTTTGGCCGGGCCGCTGCAAGAGCTGCATGTCGACCGTGCCGAGCAGCGCCGCCTTGCGCGACCTCTCGTCGTTGTGGCCACGCAGACGTTGGAAGTCGGCGCCAATCTGGACTTCGACCTGATGGTGAGCGAGTGCGCCGACTTGCCGGCATTGCGGCAGCGGTTCGGGCGCCTGAACCGGCTGGGCCGACCGGTCGCCGCGCGCGGCGTCATCGTGGTACGCGCCGACCAAAGCAATATCGACACCCCGCCCGATCCGGTCTATGGCAGTGCGCTCGCACGCACCTGGGACTGGCTGCGGCATCATGCCGTCGAGCACGACGAGATCGACCTTGGGATCGCGGCTTTCGATTGCTGGGCGCCCGGCGATTCAGGGGAACTAACTGCCGCGCCTCGCCATGCGCCTGTGCTGCTGCCGGCCCACCTCGATGCCTTGGTGCAAACCGCTCCACAACCGCAGCCTTCGCCCGATATTGCGCTGTTCCTGCATGGACCCGACTCTGGGCCGGCCGATGTGCAAGTCTGTTGGCGCGC
>JAJTHJ010000223.1 GCA_021298875.1 Burkholderiales bacterium
ACATGCGGCCGAGCTGACCACCGCCCAGCAGACCCAGCCAATCGCCCGGTTGCACCTGCACCATGCGCCCGCCTACAGCGGCAAGGTCATGTTGCGCGCCTTCTCGGTCTGCGTGGCGCGGAACTGCGCCAGCTTCATCGCGAGCTCGGCGTTCTCGGTCGCCAGCATGGCCCCGGCAAACAGCGCCGCGTTGGCCGCACCGGCTTCGCCGATGGCAAAGGTGGCTACGGGGATGCCCTTGGGCATCTGCACGATCGACAGCAGCGAGTCTTCGCCGCGCAGGTACTTGGACGGGATCGGCACGCCCAGCACAGGGATCACGGTCTTGGCGGCGAGCATCCCCGGCAGGTGCGCTGCGCCACCCGCGCCGGCGACGATCGCGCGCAGGCCGCGGGTGCGGGCAGCTTCGGCATAGGCGAACATTTCGTCGGGCATCCGGTGCGCGGAGAGCACCTGCGCCTCGAACGGCACGCCAAAGTCGCGCAGCAGATTGCAGGCGTGCTGCATCACGTCCCAGTCGGAGTTGGAACCCATCACCACGCCGACCAGGGGCGCGGGGCGTGCGGTGGTGGTCATCGGCTGGGTTCCTCGTCCAGATCGTGCCCGGTCAGGCGCCGCAGCGCCTCGCGGTACTTGTCCGCCGTGCGCGCGACGATCTGCTCCGGCAGCGCGGGCGGCGGCGGCGCCTTGTTCCACGGCTGCTGCTCCAGCCAGTCGCGCACGAACTGCTTGTCGAAGCTGGGCGGTGAGATCCCGACCTGATAACTGTCGGCCGGCCAGAAGCGGGAAGAATCCGGCGTCAGCACCTCGTCCATCAGCCGCAGATGGCCGTCGGCATCGAGGCCGAACTCGAACTTGGTGTCGGCGATGATGATGCCGTGCTGGGCGGCGTATTCGGCCGCGGCGGTGTAGAGCGCTATCGAGATGCTGCGCATCCGGTGTGCCATCGCCGGCCCGATGCGTTCCATCACCTGCGCAAAGGAGATGTTCTCGTCGTGCTGGCCGAGTTCCGCCTTGTCGGCTGGGGTAAAGATCGGCTCGGGCAACTTTTCGGCCTGGTGCAGTCCGTGCGGCAGCTCGATGCCGCAAACGCTCCCAGTGCGTTGGTAGTCCTTCCAGCCGGAGCCGATCAGGTAGCCGCGCACCACCGCTTCGACCGCGATGGGCTTCAACTTCATCGCCACCACGGCGCGGCCGCGCACTTGCTCGGCTTCATCGGGTGCCACCACCGACTCCGGCGCGATGCCGGTCAAGTGGTTGGGCACGATTGAGGCGAGTCGCTCGAACCAGAAATTCGACAGCGCATTGAGCACGCGGCCCTTGCCGGGAATCGGCTGCGCCATCACCACGTCGAAGGCCGACAGGCGATCGGTGGTGACGATCAGCAGCTTGTCCTCGCCCACCGCGTAGGAGTCGCGCACCTTGCCGCGGTAGACGAGCGGCAGCGATTTGATGTTTGTTTGGAGCAGGCCGTCGGCCATGGTGTTTCAGTCTTGGGAGAAGGAGTTTGTCGTTATGCCCACCGCAGATCGGCGGTCTTCCCTCACCCCAACCCCTCTCCCGGAGGGAGAGGGGCCTTGAAACCCTCTCCCACCGGGAGAGGGTGGCGCGCAGCGCCGGGTGAGGGAAGGCTGCCGAATCGCAGCGACGGCCGCAATTGTCGCGCGGTCTACACAAAATTCCGAATCAACACCGCCGTCCAGACGCCGCCCGCCAACAGCAGCGCCAGCATCACCGCGGCGCTGCCCATGTCTTTGGCGCGCTTGGCGAGCCGATCGATGCGCAGGCTGTCGCGGTCGATGGCGGCTTCGATGCCGGTGTTGAGCAACTCGACGATCAACACCAGCACCACGGTCGCCACCAACAGCAGCTTCTCGACGAAGGCGACCGGCAGCACCAAGGCCAGAGGGATCAGTACCGCGGCCAGAAGCACCTCCTGACGGAAGGCATCCTCATGCCGCCAGGCCGCGCGCAGGCCGTCGGCCGAGTAGCGCGCGGCGTTGAGCACGCGCGTGAGGCCGCGCTTGCCCTTGAGCGAGCGGCTGTCGGAGGTCTCGTCGTTCATGCGGGCGGTATTCTCGCAGGCCAAGGAGACGTTGCGATGCCCCACAGCCCCGACGCGGCGAGCGAGCCGCGCGCTTTTCTGCGCAGCCTGTTCGACGCCGCCGTGGCCGCGGTCGATCCCGCGCGGATCGTGCCGCGGCACTTGGACGGGCTGCCGCGCCGGCACCGTGGGCGCACCGTGGTGCTGGGTGCGGGCAAGGCCTCGGCCGCGATGGCGCAGGCGGTCGAGCGCTGCTGGGACGGGCCGATCGAAGGGTTGGTCGTCACCCGCTACGGCCACGCGCTGCCCTGCGAGCGGATCGAGATCGTCGAGGCCGCGCATCCGGTACCGGACGCTGCCGGGCTGGCCGTGAGCCGCCGGATGATGGAACTCGCCCGCAGCCTGACCGCGGACGACCGCGTGATCGCGCTGATCTCCGGCGGCGGCTCGGCGCTGTTGACGCTGCCGGCTGATGGGATTTCGTTCGAGGACAAGCGCGCGGTGAATGCCGCGCTGCTCAAAAGCGGCGCCAATATCGGCGAGATGAACTGCGTGCGCCGGCACCTGTCCGCCATCAAGGGCGGGCGGCTCGGCGCGGCCTGCGGGCCGGCGAGCGTGCTAACGCTGGTGCTCTCCGACGTGCCGACCGACGACCCGGCGGTGGTTGCTTCCGGCCCGACGATCGCGGACACAAGCACGGTGGCCAATGCGATCGAAATCCTTCGTCGCTACAAGATCGAGTTGCCGCCCGCGGTGCAGGCCTTTCTCGCCGCCCGCGCCGCGCAGCCGGTTGCCGCGCCGACGGCGCTCGGCCCGCGCGAACACCGGATGATCGCCACCGCGCAGCACGCGCTGGAAGCGGCCGCCGCCGTCGCGCGCGCCGCCGGCATCGCGCCACTGATCCTGGGCGGCAGCATCGAAGGCGAGTCGCGCGACGTGGCGCTGGTACACGCCGGCATCGCGCGCCAGATCGCGCAGCACGGCCAACCGGCCCGCGCACCGGCGGTGATCCTGTCGGGCGGCGAGACCACGGTCACCGTGCGCGGCGACGGTCGAGGCGGACGCAACATGGAATTCGCGCTCGCGCTGGCGATTGCGCTGGACGGCGCGCCCGGTATCCACGCGCTGGCCTGCGACACCGACGGCATCGACGGCGTGGAAGACGCCGCCGGCAGCCTGATCGCGCCGGATACGCTGACCCGCATGCGCGCCGTCGGCATCGACCCGCGCGCGGCGCTTGCGCGCAACGACGCCTACCCGCCGTTTGCCGCCCTTGGCGACCTCGTGGTCACCGGGCCGACGCATACCAACGTCAACGACTTTCGGGCGATCCTGATCCAGGCTGACCAGGATACGTAGCGGTACTCCGCGATGTGCGTTGGAGCGCACGCCCGGCTTCAGTCGGGCCAAGGTCGCACCCATCGGCCGACACCGCCTGACCGCAGGTCAGAGCCAAAGCCGATGCGCCCAAAACCGCTCTTCCTCGCGCAGCCGGCGCGCGAGCTCGGTCGGGGTGAAGCCGGTCATGCGGCGCGTTTCGCGGCATAGGTGCGACTGGTCGGCGTAGCCACTGTCGGCGGCGAGTTCCGCCCAGCGGCGCTCGCCTGCAAGGGTCGCGTTCACCACGTTGAAAAACGCCTCCTCGACACGCGCCATCGCGCGCAGTTCGCGCAGCGGCAGTCCGGCCCAGCCCTTCACCCGTCGTTCGATCTGGCGCAGGCTGCGGCCCGGCCCGCTGGCAGCGGCGCGCGCGGCCAGCGCCTGCGTCCAATACTGGTAGCGCCACCGGGCACCCTGAGCTTGCGCGAGCGGCCGCCAACGCGCGGCGAGAAAGGACTCGACGAGATTCAGACGCGCGCCGTCGTCTGCCACATCGCGTACCGCCTGCGCCCACCGCCGCCAATCGGCTGGCAGCAGCTGGCGCGCGTCCACCACGCGGTTGACGTAACGACCAGGATCGATGCCGGTCAGCGCCTGCAAAGCGTCCGGCGCCAGCAGCAGATGCAGCACGTGCGCCGGCCCGGCACCGCGCGATTGACTTGGCAAGGTGAAGGGCCCGGCGAAGCTGACGTCGCCCGGGAACGGGCCTTCCTCCTCGTATGCAAAGCCGGACTCGACCACCCGGCAAGCCCGACCGTGCAGCCACCAGACGAGGCTCACCAGCGGCGTCGTTGGAAAGTAGTTGTGCCAGGCGCGCTCCGCGCCGAAGACTCCGCGCGTATCGCACAGCATCGCCCCGCGCACGCAGCCGGCGAGCGCCAGGCTCGGCAGCCACATGCGCGCGGGGTCGTTGGGCAGATCGCTCGGCATGCCGCGATTCTAGAAACGGTCCGATGTCGCTTTCGTTCAAGACCGTCGCGCCTGGCGCGGGCACGATGCCGCGCATGCAAAACCCGAAACCTGCAACCCACCCGGCGACGGCAACGCGTCCCTGCGGGGAGCTACCCGGCCCGGCACCGCGTTGGTGGGGCCTGCCGCTGCGGGCGGCGATGCGCCGCGACTACCTGGGCTACGGCGAGCGGCTGCACCGCACGCACGGCGACTCGGTGCGGTCGCACATCCTGGGCGAGCGCTTGTTGGATGTCTTCCACCCCGACTTGCTGCGCGAGGCTATGGTGGACAACGCCGATGCGCTGATCCGCTGGGAGCGCGGCCCGGAGGTGTTCGCCGAACTGGTGGGCCAGAGCGTGCTGGTCACCGAGGGCACGCTGTGGGAACGGCAGCGCCGGATGCTGATGCCGGCCTTCGCGCCCAAGCGCGTGGCCGGCTACGCGGCGCTGATGGCCGAGGCCGCCATCGCCGGGCTAGACACCGCGCTGCCACCGAGCCAGTCGCAGGCCGATGTGGAAATGGACGACCTCTTCAGCCGGCTGACGATGGACGCGATCCACCGCACGCTCTTTGGCGCGCCGCTGCCGGACGACTCCGGCACAGCGATCCAGGCCTTGCGGATTGCGAGCGAGACGGGCTTTCGCGAAATGTTCTGGCCGACGACCTTGCCGGACTGGTTGCCGCTGCCGGGCAAGGCGGCCAAACGGCGGGCGCTGCGCCGCCTGCGCGCGCTGATTGCAGAGGCGATCGCGCACCACGCACGGCAGCCGCCCGCGCCCGCCGCCACCGACCTGCTGACGATGCTGCAAACCGCTCGCGACGAGACGACCGGCACCGCGTTGAGCGCGCAGGAGGTGTTCGACCAGTGCATGCTGAGCTTCCAGGCCGGGCATGAAACCAGCGCCACCGCGTTCCTGTGGTGGAGCGGGTTGTTGGCCACTCATCCGCATGCGACCGAACGCGCAACCGCAGAGGTCGACCGCGTGCTCAACGGTCGCACCCCCGGCCCGGAGGCACTTGCCCGCCTGCCCTGGCTCGTCGCCACGCTGAAGGAAGCGATGCGCCTGTATCCGCCGATCGCCGCGCTGCTGACCCGGCGCACGACCCGCACGATTGCCGTGGGCGGGTATTCGATTCCTTCCGGTACCCTGTTGCGCGCAACACCCTGGGTGTTGCACCGGAGCGCGCGCTGGTTTGCGCAGCCCGATGCCTTCCGGCCCGAGCGCTTTCTGCCCGATGCGCCGCCGCCGCCGCGCGGCGCGTACCTGCCCTTCGGCCTCGGACCGCGCGTCTGTCTGGGCCAGCACTTTGCGCTGTTGGAGATGACGATCGTCGCGGCGCTGCTGTTGCAGCGGTATCGCCTGACAACCCTGCCCGACTCGCGCCCGCCACACCCCTTGCTGCATGTAACGCTACGCCCAGCGACCCCGGTGCGACTGCGCCTGACGCGACGCTGAGAGGCGAGGTCAACGCCGTCGCGCGCTGTCCTTCACAGGCCTTCGCACTGTATCGAGGAGCGCCGGATGCGAAAGCAAGGCGCTTCGTCGGCACGGCTCCGGCAAACCTCAATGAGCCGCTTCGCCGAGCGCCTTCTCGGCCCACTTGTTCAGACTGGTGCCGCTGCGAGCGGCGGCTTTCAGTGCGGCGGCATGCACTTTGGGCGCGATGCGCAGCATCATCCGGCCGCTGGCGGGCTTCTCGGGCGCTGCGCCAAGCTTCGCACAGGCGGCGAGATAGCCGTCGACGGCAACGTGGAAGGCCGCTTCGAACTCGCGCACCGACTCGCCGTGAAAAACGATCAGATCGTCGATGTCGAGCACGCGGCCGACGATGATCTTGTCGTCGGCGTCGAACTCCATTTTGGCCCGATAGCCTTTGTAGGTCAGCGTGTCGTTCATGGTTCGACTCCCAGGCGTTGCAGGTATTCGCGCACCGCACGCACGCGATAGCGCAGCGCCTCGCGGCCGGGGTGCGGTCGGTGGACGGTGAGCTTGCAGCCGTCACGCTCGAAGGTCACCGCGGATCCGCGGGCCTCGACGACGCGGCAGCCGATGGCGATCAGCAAGGCTTCGATCCGGCTCCACTCCAGGCTGCCTTGAACCGGCTCGGCCCGGATCGCGGAGAGCGTCTTCCGATGCTTGCTGTTCATGGGAGAAATGATAGCAATGCTCGACGCGGCGGCCGGGACGCTTAGCCTTTGCGCCGCTGCGCCGGGGAAGCGGCCATCTGCTCCTCGATCAACCGCGCCCCGTCGCGCAGCAGAAACTCGCGAAACGCCCGCGCCGCGGGCAGCAGCCGCTTGTCGGTGCGGTGCACGGCAAACCATTGGCGCATCACCGGCGTGTCGGGCACGCGCAGGCGCACGAGTCGGCGAGCGGCGACTTCGAGGCCGACCGTGTGCTCGGACAGAAAGGCGATGCCCATCTCGGCCATCACCGCCTGCTTGATGGTCTCGTTGCTGCTCATCTCCAGCATCTGCGACGGCGCCATCTTGTGCGTGCGCAGGTAGCGGTCCATCGCGCTGCGGGTGCCGGAGCCGGGTTCGCGCACCAGCAGCCGCTCGTGTGCCAGCCGCGCCGGTTCCACGCGGCGCAGCGCGGCCAACGGGTGGCCGGGCGCGGCAAGCCACGCCATGGGGTGCGCGGCGATGCGCTCGGCCTCGCACTCGATGTGCTGCGGCGGCGTCCCCATGATCGCCAGATCGATGCTGTTCTCAGCCAACAGTTGCACCACGTCCGAACGGTTGGCCACCGCGAGCTTCAGGTCGATCTCCGGGTGCAGCCGCTGGCATTCGGCCAGCAGCCGCGGCGCGAAGTACTTCGCGGTGCTGACCACGCCAATTGAAAGCCGCCCGCCGCGCAGACCCTTGAGCGCGTCCAGCGCCGCCTCGGCCTCGCGCAGTTGCTCGGCCAGCCGGCGTGCGTGTAGCGCGACCTCCTGGCCCGCCTCGGTCAACTGGATGCGGCGGCCGATGCGCTCGGTCAACGGCAGGCCGACCTGATCCTCCAGTTGCTTGACCTGCATCGACACCGCCGGCTGAGTCAGGTGCAACTCCTTGGCCGCGCCGGAGACGCTTTCCAGGCGGGCGACGGCCTCAAAGACGCGCAGGCGATGCAACGTCACGTTGCGCATTGCGGAAGGCATTTTGGAATCCAGTGGAATCAGTTAGTACTGATCTTTTACCGCAAAACTTTGAATTGTCCTTATGCAAAGCCAAACCTACAGTGCCCCCTGTCATCACCGACACCGACCCCGGCAGGAGAGCACACGATGAACCAACCCGTTGACGAAGGCATGATCACCGACAGCAAGAAGCGCTACTCGGCCGGCGTGCTCAAGTACAAGCAGATGGGCTACTGGCAGCCCGACTACGAGCCGAAGGACACCGACACGATCTGCCTGTTCCGCATCACGCCGCAGGAAGGCGTGGATCCGGAAGAAGCCGCCGCCGCAGTGGCCGGCGAATCGTCTACCGCCACTTGGACGGTGGTCTGGACCGACCGGCTGACCGCCTGCGACAGCTACCGCGCCAAGGCTTACCGGGTCGACCCGGTGCCGAACCAGCCGGGCAGCTACTTCGCTTACGTCGCCTACGACATCATCCTGTTTGAAGAGGGCTCGATCGCCAACATGACGGCGAGCCTGATCGGCAACGTGTTCAGCTTCAAGCCGCTGAAGGCCGCGCGGCTGGAAGACATCCGCATCCCGGTCGCCTACGTTAAGACCTTCAAGGGGCCGCCCACCGGCATCATCGTCGAGCGCGAGCGGTTGAATTGCTACGGCCGCGCGCTGCTGGGCGCGACGATGAAGCCCAAGCTGGGTCTTTCGGGACGCAACTACGGCCGCGTGGTCTACGAAGGTCTCAAAGGCGGGCTGGACTTCACCAAGGACGACGAGAACATCAACAGCCAGCCCTTCATGCACTGGCGCGACCGGTTTCTCTACTGCATGGAGGCGGTCAACAAGGCCGCGGCCGGCACCGGCGAGGTCAAGGGCCACTACCTGAACATCACCGCCGCGACCATGGAAGACATGTATGAGCGCGCGGAGTTTGCCAAGTCCTTGGGCTCGAACATCTTCATGATCGATCTCGTGATCGGCTGGACGGCGATCCAGTCGATGAGCAACTGGGCGCGCAAGAACGACATGATCCTGCACATGCACCGCGCCGGCCATGGCACCTACGCGCGGCAGAAGAACCACGGCGTGAGCTTCCGCGTGATTGCCAAGTGGCTGCGGCTGGCGGGTGTCGATCACCTGCACTGCGGCACCGCGGTGGGCAAGCTGGAAGGCGACCCGATGACCGTGCAGGGCTACTACAACGTGTGCCGCGACAGCGTGACCAAACAAGACTTGTCGCGGGGCTTGTTCTTCGAACAGGACTGGTGCGATCTGCGCAAGGTGATGCCGGTCGCTTCCGGCGGCATCCACGCCGGGCAGATGCACCAGCTGCTGAACCTCTTCGGCGACGACGTGGAGTTGCAGTTCGGCGGCGGCACGATCGGCCACCCGGCCGGCATCCAGGCGGGTGCCACCGCCAACCGCGTGGCGCTGGAGGCGATGACCAAGGCGCGCAACGAAGGCCGCGACATCGCCACCGAAGGCCCGGACATCCTGGCCGCCGCCGCCAAGTGGTGCGGGCCGCTGAAGCAGGCGCTGGAAACCTGGAAGGACGTGAGCTTCAACTACACCTCCACCGACACGCCGGACTTTGCGGTGACGCCGACGGCGAGTTAAGCAACGGATCACGGATCACAGATCACGGAGAACGAACATGAAGATCACTCAAGGCGCATTCAGCTTCCTGCCCGACCTGACCGACGAAGAAATCCGCTTGCAGGTGGACTACGGCCTGGCCAAGGGTTGGGCCTGGTCGGTCGAGTACACCGACGAGCCGCACCCGCGCAACACCTACTGGGAAATGTGGGGCCCGCCGATGTTCGACCTCAAGGACGGCGCCGGCGTCGTCTTCGAGATCAACGCCTGCCGCAAGGCGCACGGCAATGGGTACATCCGCGCCGTGGCCTTCGACTCGACGCGCGGCGTGGAGTCGATTCAGCTCGCCTTCATCGTCAACCGCCCCGCCGAGGAACCCGGCTTCCGCACGGTACGGCAGGAGGTCGATGGGCGCTCGATCCGCTACACCACCGAGTCGTATGCGGTGGAGCGGGCGCCGGAAGGAAGCCGTTACTGAGTAGCCGTTCGCGGCACCGCTTGCCCTCACCCCCGGCCCCTCTCCCGCTGATGCGGGCGAGGGGAGCAACAAACCCTCGCCCGCATCAGCGGGAGAGGGTGGCCGCGAAGCGGCCGGGTGAGGGTGCAACGCGGCCACCAACGTCACTGAATAGCAATCCGCAATGTCCGACACCCCGACCACCATCGACCTCCAAGCCCTGCTGCGCGAAGCCGACGTGCTGGCGGTGCTCGATCAGCTCGACGCTGAACTCGTTGGCCTGGCTCCGGTCAAGCGCCGCATCCGCGAGATCGCGGCGTTTCTGGTGGTCACGCGAGCGCGCAAGTCGCTCGGGCTGGAGGCCGCGGCACCCAGCCTGCACATGAGCTTCACCGGCAACCCCGGCACCGGCAAGACCACGGTCGCGCTGCGGATGGCCGAAATCCTGCACCGGCTGGGCTACGTGCGCAAAGGACAGGTGGTCAGCGTCACGCGCGACGACCTGGTGGGCCAGTACATCGGCCACACCGCGCCCAAGACCAAGGACATTCTGAAGAAGGCGATGGGCGGCGTCCTCTTCATCGACGAGGCCTACTACCTGTACCGGCCCGAAAACGAGCGCGACTATGGGCAGGAGGCGATCGAGATCCTCTTGCAGGTGATGGAAAACCAGCGCGACGATCTGGTCGTGATCCTGGCCGGCTACAAGGACCGGATGGACACCTTCTTCCGCTCCAACCCCGGCATGAGCTCGCGCGTCGCGCACCACATCGACTTTCCGGACTACCTGCCGGCCGAGTTGCTGGAGATCGCCCGCAAGATGGCCGCGCAGATGAACTACCGGCTCGACGCCGCGGCCGAAGCGGCGCTGGGCGAATACATCGGGCTGCGGATGCGGCAGCCGCACTTTGCCAACGCCCGCTCGATCCGCAACGCGCTGGACCGCGCGCGGCTGCGGCAGGCCAACCGGCTATTCGAAGGCGGCGGCACGGTCGATGTCGAGGCGCTGTCCACCATCGCCGCCGCGGACATCCGCGCCTCGCGCGTCTTCAGCGGCGGGCTAGACGGCGACACCAAATAGAGGGAGAAAGTCCATGCATCTCGGACGCACGACGCTGTCGAAATTCCTGATCCAGCAACTGAACACTCGCAGCGACGGCGGCAAGCTCGCCGCGCTGCTGGTGGACGTGGCCGCGGCGATCAAGGCCATTGCCGCGATGACCGCACGCGGCGCACTCGGCGCCTCGCTCGGCGTGACGGCAGCGCGCAACGCCAGCGGCGAGGAACAAAAACCGCTCGACGTGGAGTCCAACACCGCCCTGCTGCGCTACTGCGAATGGGGCGGGCTGGTGGCCGGCATGGCTTCCGAGGAGATGGAAGAGCCTTATGCCGTGCCCGAGCAGTACCAGCGCGGGCCGTTCTTGCTGATCTTCGATCCGCTGGATGGATCGTCGAACATCGACCTCAACGTGTCGGTGGGCACCATCTTCTCGGTGCTGGAGCACCCGGGCGAGGCCGCGCCGACCACCGCGGACTTCTTGCAGCCGGGTGTGAAGCAGGTGGCCGCCGGCTATGCGATCTACGGGCCGGCGACGATGCTGGTGCTTACCGTCGGCCAGGGCACGCACGGCTTCACGCTGGATCGCGAAATTGGCAACTTCATCCTGACGCACCCGAACCTGCAAATCCCAGCAGACACGAGCGAGTTCGCCATTAACACCAGCAACGAGCGCTTCTGGGAGCCGCCGGTGCAGCGCTACGTGGAGGAGTGCAAAGCCGGCAAGACGGGCATCCGCGGGCGCGACTTCAACATGCGCTGGATCGCCTCGATGGTGGCCGAGGTGCATCGCATTCTGGTGCGCGGCGGCGTCTTCATGTACCCGCGCGACACCAAGACGCCGGGCGTCCATGGCCGGCTGCGACTGATGTACGAGGCCAATCCGATCGGCTGGATCATCGAGCAAGCCGGCGGCATGGCCTCCACCGGCCGCGGCCGGATTCTGGAAGTGCAGCCGGACAAGCTGCATCAGAAGATCGCGGCGATCATCGGCTCGAAAAACGAGATCGAGCGCATCGAGCGCTACCACCACGAGTTCGACAGCGGCACCGATCAGCCGTACACCTCACCGCTCTTCAGCGAGCGGGGGTTGTATCGGCCGGAGGCGCGGAGGTAGTGCCGATGGCTGCGCAGATGGCCCTCACCCCCGGCCCCTCTCCCGCTGATGCGGGCGAGGGGAGCAACAAACCCTCGCCCGCATCAGCGGGAGAGGGTGGCCGCGAAGCGGTCGGGTGAGGGCAAAGAGCGCCACGAAAAGCGAAGAACTTGCATAGAGGGAGGTCTTACGCCATGTCCATGAAACACCCCATCATCGCCGTCACCGGCTCCTCCGGCGCCGGCACCACGACGGTGATGAAGAGCTTCCAGCACGTCTTTCGCCGCGAGAAGATCAAGGCGCAGATCGTCGAGGGCGATTCGTTCCATCGCTACGACCGCATGGCGATGCGCGCCAAGATGAAGGAGGCCGAGGCTGCCGGCAACAAGCACTTCAGTCACTTCGGCCCCGAGGCCAACATCCTCGACGAATTGGAGAGTTTGTTCGCCAGCTACGCCAAAGACGGCTCTGGCCGTGTGCGCAAGTACATCCACGACGCCGGCGAGGCTGCCGAACACGGCGTGGATCCCGGCAAGTTCACCGAGTGGAAGGCCATCGAACCTGACTCCGACCTGCTGTTCTATGAAGGGCTGCACGGCGCCTACAAGGACGCGACGATCAACGTCGCGCGCCACGTGGACCTGTGCGTGGGCGTGGTGCCGATCGTCAATTTGGAGTGGATCCAGAAGCTGCACCGCGACCAGAACCTGCGCGGCTATTCGCAGGAGGCGGTGGTGGACACCATATTGCGCCGGATGCCGGACTACGTAAACCACATCTGCCCGCAGTTTTCCGAGACGCACGTGAACTTTCAGCGCGTGCCGACGGTGGACACCAGCAACCCGTTCATCGCGCGCGACATTCCGAGTGCGGACGAGAGCATGGTGATCATCCGCTTTGCCAACCCCAAGGGCATCGACTTCCCGTACCTGCTGTCGATGCTGCACAACTCCTGGATGAGCCGACCCAACACGATCATCGTCCCCGGCGGCAAAATGGGCTGGCGATGCAGTTCATCTTCACGCCGATGATTCTGCGGTTGATGGATTTGAAGCGAAGGGCGTAGAGCAGAATCGCGCGCACTGCCACGCTGCGGCAGCCTTCCCTCACCCGGCTGCTGCGCAGCCACCCTCTCCCGGTGGGAGAGGGGTTGGGGTGAGGGAAGACCGCCGGCCAAGGCGACAACCAACCGACAAGACACCCTGCCCCAAGAGTCACCGCAGCCATGAACGCCCCCCACCCCCTCCTCGACCCCGCCGCCTGCCGCCTCCGCGCCAACGCGCTGCGCTTCCTCGCCATCGACGCCGTCAACGCCGCCAAGAGCGGGCATCCGGGCATGCCGATGGGCATGGCCGACCTCGCCGAGCGACTGTGGCTCGCGCACATGAAGTTCGACCCCGCCAACCCGACCTGGCCCGACCGCGACCGCTTTGTGCTGTCCAACGGCCACGGCTCGATGCTGCTGTACGCGGCGCTGCACCTCACCGGCTACGAGCTGCCGATCGACGAGATCAAGAACTTCCGCCAACTGCACAGCAAGACTCCCGGTCACCCGGAAAACGGCGTGACCCCCGGCGTGGAAACGACGACCGGCCCGCTCGGCCAGGGCTTGGCCAATGCCGTCGGCATGGCGCTGGCGGAGAAGCTGCTGGCCGCCAAGTTCAACCGCCCCGGGCACGCCATCGTCAACCACCGCACCTGGGTCTACCTCGGCGACGGCTGCCTGATGGAAGGCGTGTCGCACGAAGCCTGCTCGCTGGCCGGCGTCTTTGGACTGCACAAGCTCGTCGCCTTTTACGACGACAACGGCATCTCCATCGACGGCCACGTGGAAGGCTGGTTTCGCGACGACACGCGCAAGCGCTTTGAGGCCTACGGCTGGAACGTGGTCGGCCCGATCGACGGTCACGACGTCGCCGCCGTCGAGTCCGCCACGCAGGCGGCGCTCGCCGAGACGCAAAAGCCCACGCTCGTGATCTGCCGCACCACCATAGGCT
>JAJTHJ010000128.1 GCA_021298875.1 Burkholderiales bacterium
CACGGATTCCAGTTCTCGCAGGCTGGCGATCTTGCTGGTGGCGTGACGCGCCAGCGCCAGCGGCAGTTGGTCGCGCGCAATGCCCCTGCCGTCGTCGGTCACCGCGATGCGCTTGATGCCGCCGCCGTCCAGCCGTACTTCGATACGCATGGCGCCGGCGTCGATGGCGTTTTCGACGAGCTCCTTGACGACCGAGGCCGGCCGCTCGACCACCTCGCCGGCGGCGATCTGGCTGACGAGGGTGTCGGGCAGCGCACGAATGGCGCGCGGGGCGGCGGGCATCTGGGGATTATCTCAATCGCGCTCAGGCGCACGGCTCCCGTATGATCCAAGCCGCTTCTCCGCCTCGCGCGCCTTCCTCCCCCCCTTTCTCCCGCCGCTCATGGAAGGCATCAACTGGCTCGACCTCTTCAACGCGATGGATCGCTTTCTGCTCGGCATCGTCGAGCGGAACGTGGTGCTCGTCTACGTGGTCCTGTTCGCGATCTTTTTCAGCGAGACGGGCCTCGTGTTCATGACCTTCCTCCCCGGGGACAGCCTGCTCTTCGTCGCCGGCGCGGTGTCGGCCTCGCCGAGCGCGCAGGCGCATGGGCTGAACGTGCACCTGCTGGCGGCGATCATCATCGCCGGGGCGATCCTCGGCAACACGCTCAACTACCAGATCGGCGCCTGGCTCGGGCACAAGGTCTACGACGGCAGCATCCGCTGGATCGACAAGGCGGCGCTCGACAAGACCCACGCCTTTTACGAGCGGCACGGCGGCAAGACGGTAATGATCTCGCGCTTCGTGCCGATCATGCGCAGCTTTGCACCGCTGGTGGCCGGCGCCTCGGGCATGGACCGCGGCAAGTTCCAGTTCTACAACGTGCTGGGTGCAGTGATCTGGGTGGTGTCGCTGGTCTACGGCGGCTATCTGTTCGGCAACGTGCCGATCATCCGCGACAACTTGGGGATCATCCTGATCGTCGGCATCGGCGCGGTGCTCGGGCCGCTGGCGCTGGCCGGGCTGGTGCGCGCCTGGCAGCGCTGGCGCGCTTGACGAAACGCCCAAAAAGCTACTGCGCGGCCCAGTTCCGCCCCTGCGGTGCTCGCCGTACTCGTCTGTACGGGTGCGCTCCTCGGGGCGGACTTGGGCCGCTCGCTACGCTTTTTTGGGCGTTTTGCTAACCCAGCGGCCCGCGCGCCCGCGGCGGGTTGCTGCGCAGGTAGCGCTGGATGCCGTTGAAGATCGCCTGCGCCACGCCTTGCTGGTAACTGTCGTCGCGCAGCCGCAGTTCTTCTTCCGGGTTGCTGATGAACGCCGTCTCCACCAGGATCGACGGCACATCGGGCGCCTTGAGCACGGCAAAGCCTGCCTGCTCCACGCGCGGTTTGTGCAGGGTGTTCACGCGCTCGATCTCGCGCAGCACCGCATTGCCGAAGCTCAAGCTGTCGTTGATCTGCGCCGTGGTGGACAGGTCCAGCAGCAGCCGCGCGAGCTTGGGGTCGTGGCCGGCAAGGTTCACGCCGCCGATCAGATCGGCATCGTTCTCGCGGCGGGCCATCCACGCCGCCGCACTGCTGCTGGCGCCGCGCTCGGACAGCGCGAACACCGACGAGCCGCGCGCGTCGGGGCGGATCCACGCATCGGCATGGACGGAGACGAACACGTCGGCCTGCACCTGCCGCGCGCGCGCCACGCGGGTGCGCAGCGGCACGACGTAGTCGCCGTCGCGCGTCAGCAGCACGCGCGTGTCCGGCTGCGCGGCGAGCAGGCCGGCCAGGCGCCGGGCGATGGCCAGCGTCACGTCCTTTTCCAGCGTGCCGCGCTTGCCCACCGCGCCGGGGTCTTCGCCGCCGTGGCCGGGGTCGATGGCAATGGAGGTGAAGCGGCTCACGCCGTCGTCCTTGCGCGCCTGCGCCGGGCGCGGCGGCGGCGACGGCTTGGTCAGCGCGCGGGCGATCTCGCGTTCCAGTGCGGCGCTGTCTTGCGGCGGGGCGCTGCTGGCCTGCTCGGTGGAGCGCAGCAACTCGGCCAGCGGATCGATCGGCGCGCTCGGGTACAGGTCGAGCACCAGCCGGTGCCGGTAGGGGCCGGCCGGCGGCAGGGCAAACACCTCGGGGGCGACGTCGGTCTTCAACTCGACCACCAGCCGCACCACGCGCGGCCGGTTTTGCCCCAGCCGCACGCGGGCGATGTACGGGTCGTCCGGCTCGATCTTGCCGATCAGTTCGGTCAGGCGCGGCGTGAGGTCGATGCCGTCGATCTCCACCACCAGCCGCAGCGGCGGCGTGTCGCGCACCATGAACTGCGTGAAGGTGAGCGGCGCATCGTGCTCCAGCGTCACCCGGGTGTAGGCCGGCGCTGGCCAGACGCGCACGCCGAGCAGTGCGGCGCCGCGGGCGATCTGCCACGGGGCGAGCGACAGGACGAGCGTGCCCGCCGCGCCTTCGATCAGCCGGCGGCGCTGCGGGTGGACCACTCCTGTTGCACGCGGGTCAGACATCGGACTCCCAGGTCGGAGGCGGCGGCCAGGCGGGCCGCGCGTCCCTCGCCATGCACTTGCAGTTCGATCGCGAGATCCGCCGCGGGCAGGGCGCCGGCCGCTTTCTCCGGCCATTCGACCGCGCAGACCGCGCCAGCGCCGAACAACTCGCGAAACCCCGCAGTCACAAACTCAGCAGGCTGTGCGAACCGA
>JAJTHJ010000005.1 GCA_021298875.1 Burkholderiales bacterium
GCGGATGCTGGCGCTGCTGCTGACCTTGGGCCGCGGCGTCGGCGCGCCGCACGGCATCGTCGCCGGACAGGCTTGGGAGTGCGAGCCGAACGTCGATCTGCGCGTGTACCAGCGCGCCAAGACCGGGTCGCTGTTTGTCGCCGCAGTCACCGCCGGCGCGCAGGCGGCGGGAGGCAATCCGATCCCCTGGGAGGCGTTGGGTGAGCGGCTGGGCGAGGCCTATCAGGTCGCCGACGACATCCGCGACGTGGTCGCCACCGCTGAGACGCTGGGCAAGCCGGTGCATCAGGACGAGGAGTTGGGCCGGCCGAATGCCGTCGATCAACTGGGGCTGGACGCCGCGCTGGAGCGCTTCGACTCACTGGTGGCCAAGGCAAGCGCGGCGATCCCCCGCTGCGCCGGCGCGCCGATGTTGCGGCAGTTGATCCGTGCCGAAGCGCAGCGGCTGATCCCGGAGGAGTTTCAACGGCGGGCGGCCTGAGCCTCCTCCCCCTTGACGGGGAGGGAGCAACAATCAGGATGGCGGCCTCGTCCCTGACCGAGCGCTGGCTCGCGCTGCGCAATCGCTGGCTGGCCAATCCACGCTTTCAGCGCTGGGCCGCGGCGTTTCCGCTGACGCGGCGTGTCGCGCAGCGCAAGGCGCGCGGTGTTCGATCTGTCGGCGGGCTTCGTCTACTCGCAGGTGTTGCACGCCTGCGTGCAACTCGACCTCTTCGAGCGCCTGCGCGGCGGGCCGTTGCCGCTGGCGCAACTCGCCGCGCAACTGAAGCTCACCCCCGCCGCTGCGCGCCGGCTGCTCGACGCTGCGGCGTCGCTGGGCCTGACCCAAGCGCTCGGCGACGACCGCTACGCGCTCGGCGAGCACGGCGCGGCACTGCTCGGCAATCCCGGCGCGCTGGCGATGGTCGCGCACCACGACATGCTGTACCGCGACCTGCAAGACCCGGTCGCACTGCTGCGCGGCGAGGTCACGACGGAACTCTCGCGCTACTGGCCGTATGCGACCAGCGCGGCGCCCGATGGCAGTGTCGCCGAGGCGGTGCAGGGCTACACCCAGTTGATGGCGGCCTCGCAGTCGCTGGTCGCCGAAGACATCCTGGAGGCGTACGCGCTGGCGCAGCACCGCTGCCTGCTCGATGTCGGCGGCGGCAACGGGACCTTCATCGCGGCAGTGGCGGCGCGGGCGCCGGCGCTGCAACTGATGCTGTTCGACCTGCCGGCGGTGCTCGAACACGCGCGCGCCAACCTGGCCGAACGCGGCTTGGCCGAGCGCGTGCACTTGCACGGCGGCGACTTCTTTGCCGATCCGCTGCCGCAGGGCGCGGACGTCATCTCGCTAGTGCGCGTGGTGCACGACCACGACGACGAGCGCGCGCTGCGCCTGCTCACCAATGTGTACGCCGCGCTGCCCCCGGGCGGCACGCTGTTGCTGGCGGAGCCGATGGCGCAGGCGCCCGGCGCCGGGCCGATGGGCGCGGCCTATTTTGGCTTCTATCTGCTGGCGATGGGCAGCGGGCGCGCCCGCAGCCCGCAGGAGTTACAGACCCTGGTGCAGCGGGCGGGCTTCAACAACTGCTTGTTTCTACGCACGCGCCGGCCGCTGCTGACAGGGGTGGCGATATGCCGGCGGTGATGCCTGTAAGAGCTTGCATGCATGCGCCGCTACAGATGTTAATTTTGCTTGACACTAAAACCTGTCAGGGTAAACTGACATCGGGTTAAAAGAACAAATGCCGCTGCCGCCGTCTCGAGTGGCAGCGCGCAAGGAGCAAGCCGCAATGGATGCCGTCGCCGTCGTTTTCGAGCAGCCGCAAAGGCTGGCGTTGAGCCGCCTCGCGCTTGCCGAGCCGCAGGCCGAAGACGTGGTGGTAGCGGTCGAGTGGAGCGGCATTTCCACCGGCACCGAGCGGCTGCTGTACACGGGCAAGATGCCGCAGTTCCCGGGCATGGGTTATCCGCTGGTGCCGGGCTACGAGTCGGTTGGTACCGTCGTCGATGCCGGCCCGGCGTCGGGCCGCGCGGTGGGCGACCATGTGTTCGTGCCCGGCGCGCGCTGCTACGGCGATGTGCGCGGCCTCTTTGGCGGCGCCGCCTCGCGCGTGGTGGTGCCGGGTGCGCGCGTGATTCCGATCGACGACCGCCTGGGCGAACGCGCCGTGCTGCTGGCGCTGGCGGCAACCGCGTACCACGCGGTCTCCGGCGCCGGCAAGCGCAAGCCCATCGTCGCCCCCGACCTGATCGTCGGCCACGGCGTGCTGGGCCGGCTGCTGGCGCGGCTGACCGTGCTGGCCGGCTTCCCGGCGCCGACGGTGTGGGAGGTCAACGCGCAGCGCGCGCAGGGCGCGGCCGGTTATGCCGTGATCCCGCCCGAGCAGGACCCGCGCCGCGACTACCACGCGATCTACGACGTGTCGGGCGACTCGGCGATTCTGGACCAGCTGATCGCGCGGCTCGCCCCCGGCGGCGAGGTCGTGCTGGCCGGCTTCTACAGCGAGCCGCTGTCCTTCGCCTTTCCGCCCGCGTTCATGCGCGAGGCGCAGATCCGCGCCGCGGCCGAATGGCAGCGGCCCGACTTGCTGGCGGTGACCGAACTCGCCGCCGACGGGCGCCTGTCGCTCGACGGGTTGATCACGCACCACGAGGCCGCCGCGCAGGCGCCGCAGGCGTACCGCACCGCCTTCGACGATCCGCTGTGCCTGAAGATGGTGCTCGACTGGAGATGTTGCGCATGAGTGTTGCTGCACCCACCGCCGCCGTGTCGCTGTCGCGGCTGCACGCCACGCTGCGCGCCGACGCCGCGGTCGAGCCCGACCCGGTCGCGCCCGGCGCCGCCGTCAAGGCCACGCAGATCATTGCGATCTACGGCAAGGGCGGCATCGGCAAGAGCTTCACGCTCGCCAACCGCAGCTACATGACGGCGCAGCAAGGCAAGATGGTCCTGCTGATCGGCTGCGCTCCCAAGAGCGACACCACCAGCCTGCTCTTGGGCGGCAAGGCCTGCCCGACGATCATCGAGACGTCTTCGCGCAAGAAGGCGGCGGGCGACCCGGTGGCCATCGGCGGCGTTTGCTTCAAGCGCGACGGCGTGTATGCGATGGAACTGGGCGGGCCCGAAGTCGGCCGCGGCTGCGGCGGGCGCGGGATCATCCACGGCTTCGAGACGCTGGAAAAACTCGGCTTCCACGACTGGGGCTTCGACTACGTGCTGCTCGACTTCCTCGGCGACGTGGTCTGCGGCGGCTTCGGCCTGCCGATCGCGCGCGACCTGTGCCAGAAAGTGATCGTCGTCGGCAGCAACGACTTGCAGTCGCTGTACGTGGCCAACAACGTCTGCTCGGCCGTCGAATACTTCCGCAAGCTCGGCGGCAACGTCGGGGTGGCCGGGTTGGTCGTCAACAAGGACGACGGCACCGGCGAGGCGGCCGCGTTTGCCCAGGCCGCGGGCATCCCGGTGCTGGCAGCGATCCCCGCGCACGAGGACATCCGCCGCAAGAGCGCCAGCTACGAAATCATCGGCCGTCCCGGCACGCAGTGGGCGTCGCTCTTTGAAACGCTCGCCACCAACGTCGCCGAAGCGCCGCCGGTGCGGCCCAAGCCGCTGACCCAGGACGAGTTGCTGGGTTTGTTCTCGGGCGACACGGTCGGCCGCGACGTGGTGCTGCAACCGGCCTCGATGGCCGACATGCTGGGCAAGGAAGCGGTCGAGAAGAGGTCGCTCGAGGTCGTCTACGACATCGTCTGAGCCGCAACCGATGAACGCGCGCATCCCTTCTGCTGAACTCGCCGCCCCGGCCGATGGTGTGGGCTGCCACGCTGGCCGTGCGCAGATGCAGCAAGCCGCGCAAGCTGCCGGCAACAGCGCGCTGCTGCAACGCTACGCGGCCGACTACCCGCAAGGCCCGCACGATCAGCCGCAGAGCATGTGCCCGGCCTTCGGCTCGCTGCGCGTGGGGCTGCGCATGCGACGGGTGGCGACCGTGCTGTCGGGCTCGGCCTGCTGCGTGTACGGGCTGACCTTCACCTCGCACTTCTACGGCGCGCGCCGCTCGGTCGGCTACGTGCCGTTCAATTCCGAAACGCTGGTCACCGGCAAGTTGTTCGAAGACATTCGCGAGTCGGTGTTCAAGCTCGCCGACCCGGCCAAGGTGGATGCGGTGGTCGTGATCAACCTCTGCGTGCCGACGGCCTCCGGCGTACCGCTGCGGCTGCTGCCGCGCGAGATCGACGGCGTGCGCATCATCGGCATCGACGTGCCGGGCTTTGGCGTACCCACGCATGCGGAAGCCAAGGACGTGCTGGCTGGCGCGATGCTCGCCTACGCGCGCGCCGAGGCCCAGGCCGGCCCGGTGCAGGCGCCGCGCAACTGGGTGCCGCCTGCGCGCAGCGGCAAACCGACCGTGACGCTGCTGGGTGAAGTCTTCCCCGCCGATCCGGTCGGCATCGGCATGATGCTGGAGCCGATGGGCCTGGCCTGCGGCCCCGTGGTGCCGACGCGCGAATGGCGTGAGCTGTATGCCGCGCTTGACTGCGCGGTGGTCGCGGCGCTGCATCCGTTCTACACCGCGTCGGTGCGCGAGTTCGAAGCCGCGGGCCGCGCGGTGGTCGGCTCGGCCCCGGTCGGCTACGAGGGCACGGCCGAATGGCTGCGCGCGGTGGGCACGGCTTGCGGTGTCGCCGCGGACAAGATCGCCGCCGCGCAGAACCAAATGCTGCCTGCAATCAAGGGTGCGCTGGCGCGCACGCCGATCAAGGGCCGGATCACGCTGTCCGGGTACGAAGGCTCCGAACTGCTGGTCGGCCGGCTGCTCGTCGAAAGCGGCGCCGATCTGCGCTACGTGGGCAGCGCCTGCCCGCGCACGCCCTGGTCGGCGGCGGATGCCGAGTGGCTGCAAGCGCGCGGCGTGCGCGTGCAGTTCCGCGCGTCGCTGGAGCAGGACCTGGCGGCCTTCGAAGAGTTTGCGCCTGAGTTGGCTATCGGCACCACCCCTGTCGTGCAGCACGCCAAACAACGTGCGACTCCGGCGCTTTATTTCACCAACCTGATTTCTGCGCGGCCGCTGATGGGGCCGGTGGGCGCCGGCTCGTTGGCGCAGGTCATTAATGCGGCGCTCGCCAGTAAGCCACGCTTCGACGAGATGCGCGCGTTTTTTGAGGGGGTGGGTGTTGGGGACTGCGGCGGGGTGTGGAGCAGCCCGCCGCAACCCCATCCGGAGTACCGCGAGTTCCATCTGCACAAGATGGAAAAGCTCGCCCGCAAGCGCAAGGCCGAGGAGATGGTGTGATGCTGGTCCTCGACCACGATCGCGCCGGCGGCTACTGGGGTGCCGTGTACGTGTTCACGGCCATCAAGGGCTTGCAGGTCGTCATCGACGGCCCGGTCGGCTGCGAAAACCTGCCGGTCACCTCCGTGCTGCACTACACGGACGCGCTGCCGCCGCACGAGTTGCCGATCGTCGTCACGGGCCTTGCCGAAGAAGAACTCGGCCAGAAGGGCACCGAGGGCGCGATGCGCCGCGCGCACAAGACGCTCGATCCCGCTCTGCCCTCCGTGGTGGTGACCGGCAGCATCGCCGAGATGATCGGCGGTGGCGTGACACCCGAAGGCACCGGCATCCAGCGCTTTTTACCGCGCACGATCGACGATGACCAGTGGCAGTCAGCTGACCGGGCGCTCAACTGGCTGTGGACCGAGTACGGCCTGCGCCAGGTGCCGGCGCGCAAGCGCAAGGCAGATGAGAAGCCGCGCGTGAACATCCTCGGCCCCGCCTATGGCATGTTCAACATGCCGAGCGATCTGGCCGAGATCAAGCGGCTGGTCGAAGGCATCGGCGCCGAGATCAATCTCGTGTTCCCGCTCGGCAGCCACCTCGCCGACGTGCCCAAGCTCGCGGACGCCGACGCCAACATCGTGCTGTATCGCGAGTACGGCCGGCTGCTGGCCGAGACGCTGGAGCGGCCCTACCTGCAGGCGCCCATCGGCCTGCACAGCACAACCAAGTTCCTGCGCTCGCTGGGCGAAATCCTGGGGCTCGATCCCGAGCCCTTCATCGAGCGCGAGAAGCACACGACGATCAAGCCGCTGTGGGATCTGTGGCGTTCGGTCACGCAGGACTTTTTCGGCACCGCGAGCTTCGCGTTGGTCGCCAACGAAACCTACGCGCGCGGGCTGCGCCACTTCCTCGAAGTTGAGCTCGGCCTGCCCTGCCAGTTCGCCATTGCGCGTCGCCCGGGAGTGAAGCCGGACAACGACGCCGTGCGCCAGGCGTTGCGCGAAAAGCCGCCGCTGGTGATGTTCGGCTCCTACAACGAGCGGATGTATCTGGCCGAGCTCGGCGCGCGCGCCGCGTACATCCCGGCCTCGTTCCCCGGCGCGATCATCCGCCGCCACACCGGCACGCCCTTCATGGGCTACGCCGGTGCGACCTACGTGGTGCAGGAAGTGTGCAACGCGCTCTTCGATGCGCTGTTCCACATCCTGCCGCTGGCGACCGATCTGGACCGCGTCGATCCGACGCTCGCGCGCAAGGCGCCGGCGGAAGAAACCACGCCCTGGGACGACGAAGCGCGCCGGATGCTCGACCAGTTGCTCGAGCGCGAGCCGATGCTGGTGCGTATCTCTGCCGCCAAGCGGCTGCGCGACGGCGCCGAAGCCGCCGCCCGCGCCGCCGGCGAAGCGCGCGTCACGGCCGACCGCGTACTGCGCGCCGCCGTGCGCAAGGAGCCGGCATGAGACGACGCATGCGGCTCACCCCATTTGCCCCGGGCGCTCGCCCGGGCCACGTTTTCGACATGGTGCTGCACCGTGAAGAACCCGCTTCCGCGCCGGGTATGTGCGGTCACGGCCGCGAGGCCAATCAGGAGGGAACTCATTTATGGCTGACGAAAAAAGCTCGCTGACGGGCCTCACCGACCGCGAAGCGAAGGACTTCCATGGCTTGTTCATGGGGAGCTTCATCGGCTTCACGATCGTGGCGATCATCGCGCACGTGCTGGCCTGGAGCTGGCGGCCGTGGTTTTAACCCTCGCATCCGAGGAGTCCATCGATGGCTAGTGTGTACACCACCGAACGACCGGCCCCTGCGGCCGGCCTGCCGCACAGTGGCGGGTTCAAGCTCATCTTCCTGGTGAGCTTCACGGTGCTGTTAGCGGTCGCCCTGATCGCCCAGGTCGTGGGGCTGCACTGGCGTCAATGGTTCCCCGGCGCGGAGGGCGCGCCATCGCTGTTGTCCGGCGTGAAGCAGGCGGTTTACAGCTTCATGTCCTATCTGACCTAGGAGGAAATTTCACATGTGGAAAATCTGGCTTTTGTTCGATCCGCGGCGCGTACTGGTTGCGCTGGGTGTGTTTCTGTTCGTTCTGGCGCTGCTGATTCACTTCATCCTGCTCTCCAGCAACAAGTACAACTGGATCGAGGGTGGCGCGAAAAGAGCCGTGGCAGCGCAGATGGCGCCGGTGCCGCCGGCACAGAAATAGCGCCGCACACGGCTGGGCGAGAGCGGGCCGCGGCGCGCGCGTCGCGCCGTCCCGTTTCGTCCGCTCGCGGCTGCGCGACGTATCGAGGGAGTGCGCGGCGCCTGTGCGCCCGCCTGAGGAGTGTTGGCAATGTCCATGCTCAGTTTTGAACGCAAATACCGGGTCCGCGGAGGAACGCTGCTGGGCGGCGATCTGTTCGACTTCTGGGTCGGGCCGTTCTACGTCGGCTTCTTCGGGGTGACGACGATTTTCTTTTCGGTGCTGGGCACGGCGCTGATCCTGTGGGGCGCGTCGCAGGGGCCGACCTGGAACGTTTGGCAGATCAACATCGCGCCGCCGGACCTGTCCTATGGTCTGCGGCTAGCGCCGCTCGCCGAGGGCGGCTTGTGGCAGATCATCACCATCTGCGCGATCGGCGCCTTCGTCTCGTGGATGCTGCGCGAGGTCGAAATCTGCCGCAAGCTCGGCATGGGGTTGCACGTGCCCTTTGCCTTCGGGGTGGCGATCTTCGCCTACGTGACGCTGGTGGTGATCCGACCGGTGCTCATGGGCGCCTGGGGACACGGTTTCCCCTACGGCATCTTCAGCCATCTGGACTGGGTGTCCAACGTGGGCTACCAGTACCTGCACTTCCACTACAACCCGGCGCACATGATCGCGGTGAGCCTGTTCTTCACCACGACGCTGGCGCTCGCCCTGCACGGCTCGCTGATCCTGTCGGCCAGCAATCCGAAAAAAGGCGAGACGGTCAAGGCGGCCGAGCACGAAAACGCCTACTACCGCGACCTGATCGGCTACTCGGTCGGCGCGTTGGGCATCCACCGCGTGGGGCTGATCCTGGCGCTGTCGGCCGGCTTCTTCAGTGCGGTGTGCATCGTCATCAGCGGGCCCTTCTGGACCCGCGGCTGGCCCGAATGGTGGAGCTGGTGGCTCGACCTGCCGATCTGGAAATAGCGGCGCAAAGGACACGACATGGCAGCCGAATATCAAAACATCTTCACGCGCGTGCAGGTGCGCGGGCCGGCGCACATGGGGCCGGCCACCTCCGGTTCGTGGACGCGCGATCCGACCACGTTCTTCAACTACTGGCTGGGCAAGATCGGCGACGCGCAGATCGGCCCGGTGTACCTGGGCTTCTCCGGCCTGGCCGCGATTCTGTGCGGTTTCATCGCGATCGAGATCATCGGCCTGAACATGGCCGCCTCGGTCAACTGGGACCCGGTGCAGTTCGTCCGGCAGTTGCCCTGGCTGGCGCTGGAGCCGCCGCGGCCCGAGTACGGGTTGTCGTTGCCGCCGCTCAATGAAGGCGGCTGGTGGCTGATGGCGGGGTTCTTCCTGACGATGGCGATCCTGCTGTGGTGGTGGCGCACCTACCGCCGCGCCCGCGCGCTCGGGTTGGGCACGCACACCGCCTGGGCGTTTGCCTCGGCGATCTGGCTGTACCTGGTGCTGGGCTTCATCCGCCCGCTGGCGATGGGTTCGTGGTCGGAAGCGGTGCCCTTCGGCATCTTTCCGCACCTGGACTGGACCGCGGCGTTTTCGATCCGCTACGGCAACCTGTTTTACAACCCGTTCCACGCGCTGTCGATCGCCTTCCTGTACGGCTCCACGCTGCTGTTCGCGATGCACGGGGCGACGATTCTGGCGGTCAGCCGCTTCGGCGGCGAGCGCGAGCTGGAGCAGATCACCGACCGTGGCACCGCCTCGGAACGCGCCGCGCTTTTCTGGCGCTGGACGATGGGCTTCAACGCCACGATGGAGTCGATCCACCGCTGGGCCTGGTGGTTTGCGGTGCTGACCACGCTCACCGGCGGCATTGGCATCCTGCTTACCGGCACCGTGGTGGACAACTGGTACCTGTGGGCGGTCAAGCATGGCGTGGCGCCGATGTATCCGCCGGTGTTCCCGCCCTTTGTCGATCCGGTCACGGGGGCCACGGTCCCGGGAGTGTCGCAATGAACGCGCCGAATCGCTCAATCCTCGCCGCGGTCGCGCTGGCCGGCGCGACCGTCCTGCTGGCCGGCTGCTGGGAGCGGCCGCCGATCGACAGCGTGCAACGCGGCTTCCGCGGCACCGGCATGGTCGAAGTGGTCAACCCGCGGCTGAACGCTGCCGTGTTCGAGGCCAACCAGGCGCCGCCCAGCATCCCGGGCGAGGCCGCCGGCCCGCCGGCCCGCACCGTCTACCAGAACCTGAAGGTACTGGGCGACCTCGACGTGGCGAGCTTCAACCGGCTGATGGCCTCGTTCGTGACCTGGGTGGCGCCCGACCAAGGCTGCGCGTACTGCCACAACGAAGCCAACTTCGCCGAGGACGCCAAGTACACCAAGATCGTGGCGCGCCGGATGCTGGAGATGACGCGCACCGTCAACGGCCAGTGGACGGCCCACGTCGCGCAAACGGGCGTGACTTGCTACACCTGCCACCGCGGCCAACCGGTGCCGCAGAAGGTGTGGTTCGTCGATCCCGACGGCACGGGCTCGGACAAGTTCGCCGGTTGGCGCTATGGCCAGAACGCACCGGCCGCCGGCGTCGGCCTGACCTCGCTGCCGAAAGACCCGTTCACGAGCTACCTGCTGCAAAAGGGCGAGATTCGCGTTGCCGGCAACGACCCGCTGCCCACCGACCACAAGGCGAGCATCCAGCACACCGAGTGGACCTACGGCTTGATGATGCACTTCTCCGCCGGCCTCGGCGTCAACTGCACCTATTGCCACAACACGCGCTCGCTCGGGGTGTGGGATCAAAGCACGCCGCAGCGGGCCACGGCCTGGCACGGCATCCGCATGGTGCGGGCGATGAACAACGAGTACCTCACGCCCTTGACCGCGGCGTTCCCACCCAACCGGCTCGGCCCGACCGGCGACGTTGCCAAAGTCAACTGCGCGACCTGCCACAACGGTGTCTTCAAGCCGATGTACGGCGCGCCGGTGGTCAAGGACTATCCGATGCTGGTCGGCCCGCCGCCCGCCCCCCCGACGCCGCAGGCCGCACTCGTTCGCGAAGTGCTGATCGTGTACTTCGACGTCGGTTCGGCCCAGTTGCGCGGCATCGCGCCCGAGGTGCTGGCTTTCGTGGTCGAGAAGCTCAAGGCCAATCCGCAGGCCAAGGCGGCGGTCTCGGGCTACCACTCGGCCAGCGGCGACCGCGCCGCCAATGCCGAGCTCGCCAAGCAACGCGCCTTTTCCGTCGCCGGCACCTTGCAGGCGGCGGGCTTCGCCCCCGACCGCGTGGTGCTCGCCAAGCCGCAGGTGGTGCAGGCCAACGTCGCCGGCGAAGACCCGGCCGCGCGCCGGGTGGAGGTGACCGTCCGCTAAGCAACCGAATTACGAAAAGCTGCGCCTTGCGCATGCCCACGTAGTACCCGCGTGCGGGTTTCGCACGCAAACGTTCTTCCCTTGAGGAGGGCACATGGCAAACAACGAAGACAGGGTGTGGCCCACCGGCCTCACCGAAGCGGAGTCGGAGGAGCTGCACAGCAAGCTCATCCAGGGCACGCAGATATTTGGGCTGATTTCGGCACTGGCCCATCTGCTGGCCTACATGTATTCCCCGTGGCTGAAGTAGGAGAGGACAACCATGATCTACGGAAAAATCTGGTGTGTGGTCAAGCCCAGCGTCGGCATGCCGCTGTTCCTGGGCGGAGTGGCCGTCACGTCGCTGGTGGTGCACTTTGCGATCCTGAACAACACGACGTGGTTCGCCCGCTTCCTGAACGGCCCCGGCCCGGCGGCCGCGACCGTGGCAGCCGAGGCGGCGGCGCCGGTCGCTCCTCCGGCCGCAAAGAAGTAACCGCAACACGCTTGACGTTTGCAAACGACAAGCGGGCCGGGGGCGCAAGCTCCCGGCCCGTTTTTTTCGCTTGCCATTGCACGCCCCCATGTCCCGGTCTAACGTGGCGCACCCGCGCGCCGCTGCCGAGCCGATGAGCCTTACCCGCGCCCTGTTTGCCCGCTGGGCCGCACTCGGGCCGCGCTTCCTGCCGTTTGCCGACGCGGCCACGCCCGACCTGCCGCTGCCGCGACTGCTGCGGCTGTCGCTGTTCCAGGTTTCGGTCGGCATGGCGCTGGCGCTCCTGGTCGGCACCTTGAACCGCGTGATGATCGTCGAGCTGCGCGTGCCGGCCGCGCTGGTGGCGATCATGGTGGCGCTGCCGGTGCTGTATGCGCCGTTCCGTGCGCTGGTGGGCTTCCGCTCCGACACGCACCGTTCCGCACTTGGTTGGCGGCGCGTGCCCTTCATCTGGATGGGCACGCTGATCCAGTTTGGCGGGCTGGCGATCATGCCGTTCGCGCTGCTGGTGCTCTCCGGCGGCGGCAACGTCAGCGCCTGGCCGGTGTGGATCGGCCCGGCCGCGGCCGCGCTCGCCTTCCTGCTGGTCGGCGCTGGCCTGCACACCACGCAGACCGCGGGACTGGCGCTCGCCACCGATCTGGCGCCGGTGGAGTCGCACCCGCGCGTGGTCGGGCTGATGTACGTGATGCTGCTCGTCGGCACCATCGTCAGTGCGCTCGCCTTCGGCGCCTTCCTGCGCGAGTTCAACGCCGCGCGGCTGGTGCAGGCGATCCAGGCGTCGGCGGTCGCGACGATGATCCTGAACGGCCTGGCGATGTGGAAGCAGGAACTGCGTAACCCGAAGCGCTTTGCCGAGCGGCGCGAGGAGCCGTCTTTTGCCGAGGCCTGGCGCGGCTACCTGGCCGGCGACGCGAGCGCACTGCGCCGGCTGATCGCCATCGCGCTGGGCA
>JAJTHJ010000178.1 GCA_021298875.1 Burkholderiales bacterium
TGGCTCTTGATCACCACGCCGCGCAGCCCGAGCAGGCTGGCACCGTTGTAGCGGCGGTGATCGACGCGCACTTTGAGGCGCCGGATTACCGGATACGCCGCCACCGCCCCGAGCTTGGAGACCAAGCCGCGGGTGAACTCCTCGCGGATGAAGCCGCCCAGCATCTGCGCCAGCCCTTCGGAGGTCTTCAGCGCCACGTTGCCGACAAAGCCGTCGCAGACCACTACGTCGGCCGTGCCCTTGTAGATGTCGTTACCCTCGACGTTGCCGATAAAGTTAAGCGCGCTGGCGCGCAGCAGCTCGGCGGCGCGCTTGACCACCTCGTTGCCCTTGATGTCCTCTTCGCCGATGTTGAGCAGGCCGACGCTGGGCCGCTCGCGTTCCTCGACCGCGGCGACCAGCGAGGCGCCGAGCAGCGCGAACTGGAACAGGTGCTCCGGCGCGCAATCGACGTTGGCGCCGAGGTCGAGCATCGTCGTGGCGCCGCCCTTCTGGTTGGGGATTTCGCTGGCGATCGCCGGGCGGTCGATGCCGTCCAGCGTCTTCAACACGAAGCGCGAGATCGCCATCAAGCCGCCGGTGTTGCCAGCGCTGACTGCGGCATCGGCACGGCCTTCCTTGACCAGGTTGATCGCCACCCGCATCGACGAGTCGCGCTTGCCGCGCAGCGCCTGCGCCGGCGGGTCGTGCATTTCGACCACCTCGCTGGCGTGCACGACTTCGATGCGGTCGTGCAGGTCGCCGCTCTGCGCTAGCAGCGGCGCGATATGCTCCTGGCGGCCGACCAACAGAATCTTCGTATCGGCATGCTGGCGCGCGAAATCCAGCGCCGCCGGGACGGTCACGGGCAAGCCGTGATCGCCGCCCATGGCGTCGATCGCGAGGCGAACCGTCATCGGCGACGGAAGCAGGCGCGGCCGGCGTTACTCGCCGCTCTTGGCGGGCAGGACTTTCTTGCCGCGGTAGTAGCCGTTGGGGCTGACGTGGTGGCGGCGATGCGTTTCACCGGTGGTGGGCTCCACCGCCAGCGGCGGGTTGGTCAGAAAGTCGTGTGCGCGGCGCTCACCCCGGCGCGACGCCGACTTCTTGTTCTGTTGGACGGCCATGGGAAACCTCTCAAGTAGACAAGCTCACCATTCTAGCGGAGGCAGGCGCCGCGGTCAGCCCCGGCGCTTGAGCGCCGCCAGCGCGGCAAAGGGGTGTGGCGCGGGTTCGACCGCCAGGGTCGGCGCCGCGCCGGCCTGGCAGCGCGCGTGGCGCGGCGACATGGGCAGCGCGAGGATCGCTTCGTCTTCGACCAATGCCGCGAGGTCGAAGCTGGTGCTGCCGACGAGCGGATCGGCCTGCGCCTCGGGGTCCACCGGCAGCGCTTCGAGCTCGTGCTCGTCGCGGACGAAGAAAAAGCCTTGTTCCGTCGCCGGCTCGTGTGTCAGCGGACCGTTGCAGCGGTCGCAGGTCAGCACCACCTTGCCGCGCAGGCGCAGCGTGCCGGCGGGCCGCCGCTGCGCATCGCAGTGCCCACGGTACTCGTAGTTCAGCGCGCCGGTCGGTTCGCGCAGCGACTCGGCCAGCCGCGGCAGCGCAGCGACCGGCACACTGCCTTGCGCGTCGCGCCCGTGCGCGGCGAAATCGAACACATCCAGTCTGGGAATCGAGGTCACCGGCGCTGCGTCGTTAGACTAAATCGATGCCAAAGATCGTACTCGCCTCGACCTCACCGTACCGGCGCGAACTGCTGGCGCGGCTGCGGCTACCGTTTGCAGTCGAGTCGCCGCAGGTCGATGAAGCGACCCTGCCCGGCGAGGCGCCGCGCGCGGTGGCCTTGCGTCTGGCGCAGGCCAAGGCACTGGCGGTCGCGGCGCGGCATCCGCAGGCGGTGGTGATCGGCTCCGACCAGGTCGCCGATCTGGATGGCATCGCACTGAGCAAGCCGGGCGCGCACGAAGCGGCTTTGGCGCAGTTGGAGGCAATGCAGGGCCGGACCGTTGTCTTTTACACCGCGCTGGCGGTTGCCGGGCCGGCTGGCGTCGAGGTGGACTGTGTGGACACCGCCGTCAGCTTTCGCCGCCTGCCGCGCGAGCGGCTGGAGGCTTACGTGCGCGCCGAGCAGCCCTACGACTGCGCGGGTGCGGCGAAGATCGAGTCGCTCGGGATCGCGCTCGTGGAAGCAGTGCAGTCCACCGACCCGACCGCGCTGATTGGAATGCCGCTGATCCGCCTGGTCGCGATGCTGGAAGCGCAGGGCATCCAAGTACCTGCCAGCTGACCGGCAGCATGTCCGCCTCCGGCCGCCAGTAGACGACCCCAGCCTCCTCCATCACGGCCAGCTTGCGCAGCCCGCCGCGACCCAGACAAGGCCCACCCGCACACTGGCCGCTATCGGGTTCGTACAGCGCGCCGTGCGTGGCGCACATCAGATAGCGGCCATCGGAGTCGAAGACCGCGCCGGGCAGCCAGTCCAGTTCCATCGCCACGTGCGAGCAGCGGTTCAGATACCCGTACACCCGGCCTTGATAGCGCACGACA
>JAJTHJ010000182.1 GCA_021298875.1 Burkholderiales bacterium
CGCGTTGGGCTCCACATGCGCGAGCTGGCGCTCGATCCAGTCGGGCCGGTAGCCCATCTCGTTGAGCCGGGTGCTGCCGGTGGTGCGGGTGGCGTGCGGGCTGTACTGCCCGCTCCAGCCCAGCACGTGCAGGGCCTGCCGGAACGAGGCGATCGCCATCGGCTTGCTGCGGTCGTCGCGCCCGGGGAACAGGTGCTCATGGTGGCCGGTGATGCCCCGCAGTGCCCGCAGCATCTCCACCGCCTGCCGGGGCAGCGGCACCGCATGCGCCTTGCGCTGCTTCATGCGCTCGGCCGCGATGCGCCAGAGCGCGGCGTCCAGGTCGAACTCGGCCCAGCGCGCTTCCACCGCCTCGCTCGGGCGGCACAGCGTGAGCCACATCAACCGGAAGGCCGCCAGTGTCTCGTGCCGGCCGCCATGGCCCGCCATGTCGCGCAGCAGGCGACCGATCTCCTCGGGCTCCAGCGCCCGCTTGTGCTGGGTCTTGTTGGGCGGGAGGGCGCGGCGCACCGGGTAGACCGGGTCGCGGTCCACCCGCAGCGTGGCCATGGCCAGCTCGAACACGCCGGCCATGCTGCGCTTGGCCTCGGCGGCCACGCTCGGCCCGTTCTTGCGGGCGGCGGTGGTGAGCACGTCCAGGATGTGCATGGGCGTGATCTGCCGGACCGGCAGCGGCCCGATCTTGCCGAACACCACCCGCTGCAGCATGTTGAGCCGGCGCGCCTTGGTGATCTCCTCCCAGTCCTTCATGGCCAGCCATTCGCGGGCCACCGACTCGAAGGTGGTGGCGCCGTCCTGGTCGCGGCGCAGGCGGGCAAGCTTTCGGTCGTGGGCGGGGTTGATGCCCTGCTTGACGAGGTCACGCGCCCGGGTGCGCTCGTCGCGGGCCTCGGCCAGCGTGAAGCGGCCGCCGTCGCGGCGGGCTTTCGCCTGTTCGGGCGTCTCGCCCCGGGGCGCCACGGCGTAGTCGCCGATGGCGAACATGCTCTCCTTCGTCACCCCGCCGGTGGTGAGCTTGAAGCGGTAGCGCCAGGCCTTCACGCCGTTGGGCTTGACCTCCAGCACCAGGCCGCCGCCGTCGGCAAGCTTGTAGGCCTTCTCGCGCGGTCGGGCCGCGCGGCACTGGGTGTCGGTGAGCATGGGCGCCTCGGGGGGAGTGGCGACCGTACCCGCTTGTTTTTGGGGTGAGCGGGAGGTCCGTACCCGCGACGCTACCCGCTTCACGATCGGCTTGCAATGCTGCCTGACGGCACCAGCCGAACCTTAAAATGCATACATATCAACAACTTGTGATTCCAGCAAGATCCCGGGAGAACCGCCGAAATCCGCCCAGACCGTCAGACGTTGAAGCGGAAGTGCATCACGTCGCCGTCGCGCACGACGTAGTCCTTGCCTTCCAGCCGCATCTTGCCGGCTTCCTTGGCACCCTGTTCGCCCTTGCAGGCGACGTAATCGTCGAAGGCGATGGTCTCGGCGCGGATGAAGCCTTTTTCGAAGTCGGTGTGGATCACGCCGGCCGCCTGCGGCGCGGTGCTGCCCGCGGTCACGGTCCACGCGCGCACTTCCTTCGGCCCGGCGGTGAAGTAGGTCTGCAGACCCAGTAGCGAATAGCCGGCGCGGATCACGCGATTCAGTCCGGGCTCGTGCATGCCCATGTCGGCGAGGAAGATCTCCTTGTCCTCGTCGGTGAGGTCGGCGATCTCCGCTTCCACCTTGGCGCACACCGCCACCACCGGCGCGCCTTCGCGCGCGGCGTGCGCCTGCACCGCCGCCAGCAAGGGGTTGTTGTCGAAGCCGTGCTCCTCGACGTTGGCCACGTACATCGTGGGCTTCATCGTCAGCAGGAAGAGCGGGCGCACGACGGCGCGTTCCTCGGGCGACAAGTCCACACTGCGCGCGGGCCGCGCCTCGTTGAGCGCGGGGGCGATCTTCTCCAGCACCGCGACGAGCCGCGCGGCCTCTTTTTTTTCCTCGCCCTGGCCGGCCTTGGCGACCTTGCCGTAACGGGCGAGTTGCTTGTCCACGGTTTGCAGGTCGGCCAGGGCGAGTTCGGTATCGATCACCTCGATGTCGCTCACCGGATCGACCTTGCCCGCCACGTGCACGATGTTCGGGTCGTCGAAGCAGCGCACGATGTGCGCGATCGCGTCGCACTCGCGGATGTTGGCGAGGAACTGGTTGCCCAGCCCCTCGCCCTTGCTGGCGCCGGCGACCAGGCCCGCGATGTCCACGAATTCGACGGTCGCCGGCAGCACCTTCTCCGGCTTGGCGATGGAGGCGAGCGCGGCCAACCGCGGGTCGGGCACTTCGACCACGCCGGTGTTGGGCTCGATCGTGCAGAACGGATAGTTCTCGGCGGCGATGCCCGCCTCGGTCAGTGCGTTGAAGAGGGTCGATTTGCCCACGTTGGGTAGCCCAACGATGCCGCATTTCAAAGCCATGGAGGTTCCTGTACTGGCCAGGCCGCGCGCGTTGCGCGCGGCGCAAAGACCGCGATTATCGCGTGCGGGGCCGGTAGCATCCGCCGCCTTGCACGCCGGAGCCAACCATGCCGCGCACCCCGTTCACCTTCGATGGCTACCGCGCCGTGGAGGCCACCGAAGCCGACATCCCGGCGATTGCGGCCTTTTACGCCGAGAGCCCCGAGTACCTGCGGATGGTCGAGGCGCGCGAGCCGGGGCCGGAGGACGCCGCCGAGGTGCTGAGCGCCGCGCCGCCGCCGGAGTTCAGCTACAGCGACCACTACGCATTGTTGTTGCGCGACGCAAGCGGGTGCGTCGATGGGCTGGCGATGGTCGCGACCGATCTGCCCGCCGTCAGTGTCTGGCATCTGGGCCTGTTTGTCGCCGCCACGCGGCTGCACGGCAGTGGCTTCGCGCAGGCCGCGCACGCGGCTTACGAGCAATGGGCGCGCCGCAGCGGGGCGCAATGGCTGCGCTTGGGTGTCGTAACGCAAAACGAGCGCGGCATCCGCTTCTGGCAGCGGCAGGGCTACACCGAGATGCGCCGGCGCGAGGGCATTGCGATGGGTGCACTCACCAACACGGTGATCCTGATGGCCAAGCCGCTGGCGGGCGGCTCTTGGGACGAGTACCTGCAGCTCGTGCCGCGCGACCGGGCGGAGGCGGAGTAGCCCTACAGCGGCTGGAGCGCCGCCGGGTCCGGCCGGGCGAGCCAGGCCATGACCTCGTCGGCAAATCGCTCGCACTCCCCGATCGCCCGCCGCCAGTCGCGCTGGCGCGCGGCGTGGTCGGTGCCGTAGCGGTAGAAGTCGTTGCGGTCGGGCAGCTTGCCATTGGGCAGCCGCGCCAGCAGAGCAGGCGAGGGCGCAATGAGCAGCAGGTTGTCGAGCCAGGGGTGCGCGCGCGGGCGCTTGCGCCAGGGCAGGAACTTGTCGAGCCAGCCCGGCGTCACGTAGGGAACGAAGTGCGGGTAGAGCACGATGCCGTCTAGCTCGCGATACGGCAGCAGCAGGTGGTAGTCGATCAGCCCGCCGTCCCAGTAGTCGCCGGCGGGCGCGCCGGCCGGCGTGGGCACCGGGTCGCACACCAGCGGTATCGAGCCCGAAGCGAGCAGCGCGTCCTCGGCGTTGTCGGCCGTCAGCGGCACCCGGTGCAGGCCAAAGTCGTCGAAGCGGGCTTTGGGGAAGCGCGCA
>JAJTHJ010000012.1 GCA_021298875.1 Burkholderiales bacterium
AGTTCGACTGTGAAAACCCGGGGAAACATCAGCCCCAACCCTCCCCCGCAAGCGGGGGAGGGAGTTACCCCCTCCCCTGCGAAGCGGGGGGCGGAAGCGGGGTTTCGCGAAGCGCAGCTTCGCGCCGCTGGAGCGGCGAGGCCTTGCAAGGAGGCCTAGATTGGACGGGCTGGGGTGGGCGCCTGGTTCATGGGCCGAAGTCGGGATGCAACGGCATCCAGCGGTCTCTCCCGGAGGAAGAGGGGTTGGGCTGATGGAGGCCGCCACAACAACGCTCGTACCCAACCTCACGCCGGCAGCTTCCTCCCCGCCTCGACCAACTCCCGCACCAAGGGATTGGGAAAGCGCCGGCTTGGCGAGATCGCGTAGAAGCTCTCGCGCACCTCGGCAATCCGGCAGTACTCGACCAGCACGCGCGCGCGCAACTCGTCGCGCACGACCACCGGCGGCACCAGGGCCAGCGCCGGCGCCTCGCGCGCCAGCAGGCGAAGCAGCGCCATGTCGTCCACCTCCGCCAGCACCACGGGCTGCACCCGCGCCTGCGCCAGCAGCGCGTCGAACGCGGCGCGCACGTTGCTGGTCGGCCCTGGCAGCACGACCGGCGCGCCATGCAGGTCGGCCGGGAAGACGAACTTGCGTCGCCCGGCGCGCGGCTTGCCGACCAGGCTCACCGGCTGCTCGGCCAGCAAATGGCTGTGCCATTGCGATTGCGCCTCGCGCGGTGCCGGCACATTGGCGAGCACGAGATCCAGCGTGTGCGCCGCCAGTTGCGCCAGCAGCTCGCGCAGCGTGCCGGAGTGCAGCTCCAGCGTCACGTCGGCGCGCGCCAACAGCGGCCGCAACAGCGCCAGCTGAAAGTTGCGCGACAGCGTCGCCGCCGAGCCGACCCGCAGCCGCCGCCGACGCGCCGCCACCCGGCCCTTGAACACGCCGACCAGTTCGTCGCCGGCCTCAAAGATCGAGTCCGCGTAGTCGAGCGCGATCCGGCCGGCCTCGGTCAGCTGCAGGCTGCGGCCGACCCGCTCGAAGAGCTTCTGCCCGAGCCGCTCCTCCAGCGCGCGCAACTGGATCGACAGCGCCGACTGAGACACGTGCAGCTTCTGCGCCGCGCGCGTCAGGCTCCGCTCGTGCGCGATCGCCCAGAAGTAGCGCAGGTGGTGGTAGTTGAGCGCGGCCATCGGACGCTCTTTTAGCCGATAGAACGTTTTAGTTCAATACCTGAACTGGATTGCAACAGGGCCGGCCCCTACAGTGCGCGGCGTTTGCCACTCACCCCACCGCACGACCATGCCTGGACTCGACCTGCTGCTGACCAACCTGCTGTCGCCGATCGTGCTCGCCTTCGTGCTCGGCGCCGTCGCGGGCGCGATCAAGAGCGAACTGGAACTGCCCGAGCCGGTGCTCAAGCTGCTGGCCATCTACTTGTTGCTGTCGCTGGGGCTCAAGGGCGGGCACGAACTGGCGCAGACGTCGTTTGCCGAGATCGCCGGGCTGCTCGGCGTGACCGTGCTGCTCACGCTCGCGATCCCGGTGTTGGCCTTCGTCGTGCTGCGCCGGCTGGCGGGCTTCGACGCCGCCAACGCAGCGGCGGTGGCGGCGCACTACGGCTCGGTGTCGTCGGTGACCTTTTTTGCCGCGATCGCCTTTGCCAACGCGATGAACCAACCCGCCCCCGGCTACATGACCGCGGTGGTGGCGGTGATGGAATGGGGCGTGATCGTGGCGCTGCTGTTGGCGCGGCTGTCGCTCGGCGCGAGCGACGGCAGCTTCAAGCTCAAGTCGCTGGCGGTGGACACGCTGCGCGGGCGCGGCATTTTGCTGCTGACCGGCGGCATGATCATCGGCGCACTCGCCACCGAAAAGCAGTGGCAGCAGATCTCGCCCTTCTTCGACGATCTCTTCCGCGGCATGTTGATGCTGTTCCTGCTCGAAATGGGCATGACCGCGGCGCGCCAGTACAAGGCGTTTGCGCAGGTGGGGCGCTTCATGACCGCGTTTGCGCTGCTGATGCCGGTGGCGATGGGCCTGCTGGGCACCGCGCTCGGCCACTGGGTGGGCCTGGGCGTGGGCGGCAGCTTCGTGCTGGGCGCGGTGTGCGCAAGCTCCTCGTACATCGACGCCCCCGCAGCCTGCCGCGCCGCGCTGCCGCAGGCCAACCCCGGCATCTACCTGACGGCCTCGCTCGGCATCACCTTCCCGTTCAACCTGCTGCTCGGGTTGCCGCTGTACTACCAGTTCGCGCTGTGGCTGGCGGGGCGCTGAACGCCGATTCGAGAGCAAGCAAAAGGCCCGCACGAGGCGGGCCTTTGGTTTTGGTTGCGGGGGCAGGATTTGAACCTGCGACCTTCGGGTTATGAGCCCGACGAGCTGCCAGACTGCTCCACCCCGCGACAACTGGTTCAAACGCAGTGCGTTTGGGAGCCATGAAGTATACGGGAAGCACGCTTCGCAGCCAAATCGCGAGCGGCGGCGGAGCGCTCTGTAGACTCGCCGCGCGAATGCCCCGATGAGCGTCACACCCCCTGCCCTCTTCTGTTCCCGCTGCGGCCACGCGATCGTGCGCCGCGTGCCGGCGGGCGACTCGCGCAGCCGCGACTGCTGCGACAGTTGCGGCGCGATCCATTACGTAAACCCGCGCCCGGTGGTGGGCACGATCCCGGTCTGGGAAGACCGCGTGCTGCTGTGCCGCCGAGCGATCGAGCCGCGGCTGGGGCTGTGGACGCTGCCGGCGGGCTTTTTGGAGGTGGGCGAATCCACAGTCGAAGGCGCGGTGCGCGAGACGCTGGAAGAAGCCGGTGCGCGGATCGAGATGGGCGAGTTGTTCTCGATGATCGACGTGCCGTACATCGAGCAGGTGCATCTGTTTTTCCGCGCGCGGCTGCTCGACACCGACTTCGCAGCCGGCGAGGAGTCGCTGGAGGTGCGGCTCTTTGCCGAAAGCGAGATTCCCTGGCAGGCAATGGCTTTTCGCACGGTGGCGACGACGTTGCGGCTTTACTTTGCCGACCGCGCGGCGGGGCGCTTCGGCGTGCATGTGCAGGCGATCACCGCACCGATGCCCAAGGTGCCGGCGCCGCATGCACCGGCTTGAAGTCAAGACCGAGTTGAGCAGGCCGTCTTTTCTGCCAGCGGTCTTCCCTCACCCCAACCCCTCTCCCGGAGGGAGAGGGGCTTCTCAACCCTCCCCCTCCGGGGGAGGGTGGCCGCGAAGCGGCCGGGTGAGGGAAGACCGCGACCACGGAGTTGAGCAGTCGGATCAATGCCAGCCGCAAGCCAGATGATCCCGTGGCTCGGCCCCAACGACTCCTTCCCCCCGGTCGCGCTCGCGCTCGCCGAACCCAACGGTCTGCTCGCCGCCGGCGACCGGCTCGACGCCGACCTGCTGGTGCAGGCCTACTC
>JAJTHJ010000264.1 GCA_021298875.1 Burkholderiales bacterium
ACCTGCCGCTGTACGTGGCGCACCATTCGGCCGACTGCTGGGCGCAACCGCAGGCGTTTCGGCTCGATGCGCGCGGGCTGCCGGCCGCGGTGGCCGGCGTGCCGCCGGACTACTTTTCCGCCACCGGCCAGCGCTGGGGCAACCCGCTCTACGACTGGGAGCGGCTGCGCAGCGACGGCTACCGCTGGTGGATCGCGCGGCTGCGGCGGGCGCTGGCGCACTTCGACGCGCTGCGGTTCGATCACTTTCGCGGCCTAGCCGCGTACTGGGAGATCCCCGCCGCCAGCAGCACGGCCATCGACGGCCGCTGGGTCGAGGCGCCGGGCCGCGAACTGCTCGCCACCCTGCGCGGCGCGCTCGGCGAGCTGCCGCTGATCGCCGAAGACCTCGGCGTGATCACGCCCGACGTGGAGGCCTTGCGCGACGACTTCGCGCTGCCCGGCATGCGGGTGTTGCAGTTCGCTTTCGGCAGCGACGGCCGGCACCCGTTCCTGCCGCACAACTACGTGGACAACGGCGTGGCCTACACCGGCACCCACGACAACGACACCTCGCGCGGCTGGTACCTCGCCGCGCCTGAGCACGAGCGGGCGCACGCCCGCGAGTACCTTCGCAGCGACGGCGCCGACATCGCCTGGGACATGATCCGCGCGGCGTGCGGCTCGGTGGCGCGCTGGGCGGTTTACCCGATGCAGGACGTGCTGGCGCTGGGCAGCGCCCACCGGATGAACATCCCCGGCCAGACCGGTTGCTGGACCTGGCGCTTCGGCTGGGACCAGGTCGGCGATGCGCCGGCGCGGCGGCTGGCGGAACTGGCGCAGCTGTACGGCCGCCTGGCTTGAGAGCGCGCCGGTCGCCTCCACGTTCAGGCTTGTTTACCGGAGTCTCACGATGATCGAAGCCAGCGAGCGGAATTTCCAGGTGGACGTGCTGGACGCCTCGCGCGACCAGCCTGTGCTGGTGGACTTCTGGGCGCCGTGGTGCGCGCCCTGCCGCGCCCTGGGCCCGGTACTGGAGAAGGTCGAAGCCGACTACGACGGCCGCTTCAAGCTCGTCAAGATCAACTCGGACGAAAACCCTGAACTCGCCGCGCAGTTCAACGTGCGCGGCATCCCGGCGGTGTTCGCGGTGGTGGACGGCAAGGTCGCGGCGAGCTTCGTCGGCGCGCAACCGGAGTCCGCGGTGCGCGCCTTTGTCGACCAGTTGCTGCCCCACCCGAGCGAGATCGAGCGGCGCAAGGCCCCGCAGTTGGCTGCCGGCGGCGACTGCGCCGGGGCGCTGGCCGCGCTGCGGGCCGCGCTGGTGCTGGCGCCGGCCAACGACGAGGCGCGCTTCGACCTGGCCGAACTGCTCATCGACTGCGGCACGCCCGAGGGCTGGCAGGAGGCCGCCGACACGCTTGCCGGGCTGTCGCGGCCGAACCAGAACGTGCCGCGGGCAGCCACGCTGCGCACGCGTCTGGATAGCGCAAAACGCGCCGGCGGGCTGCCCACGGCCGAAGCGCTGCACGCGCGCATCGCCGCCGACCCTGGCGATCTCGCCACGCGGCTCGATCTGGCCAACCTGTACATCGCGCGGCGCGAGTACGCGCCGGCGCTGGCGCAGTTGCTGGCCATCGTCGAGCGCGACCGCGCCTTCGGCGACGACGTCGGCCGCAAGACGATGTTGGCGGTGTTCGAGATGGCGGCCGGCGACCCGGCGCTGGTGGGACCGTACCGGCGCAAGCTGGCGGCGGCGTTGAACCGCTGACCTGCGGCGCCGCACACTCGCCTGCCGCGGCGAACCGCGCGGGGAACCGGCGTATCCTTCAAGGGTTCGAGTTGTCGGGTCTTCGGCACCGCCAAGAACCAAGCGCAACACCAGAGTAAGCACCTGCGGAGAACAAGGCGCGCTCGCCCCGGGCTCGGGTCGAGCAGCGTCGGCGCCGGATCAGGGCGCGCAGCAGACTTGCTTCGTAGCCTTGAGGCGGCAAGGGCGGGCTGAATCGAAGCTATCGGCTTGCCGAACCCGGCGATCACTCGACTCGTGAGGGGACTGCGATGAGCGGCACGTACATCGTTCGTATCCGGGGCGCGAACGGACGCATCCGGGAGTTTCCTGCCGAACGCGGCACCCGCTCTGTCCTCGAGCCGGGCGATCGGGTGGAGACGGCCTCCGACTCGGGCGGCGTCGAAATCGAAAGCTTCCTCCAGGGTAACGACCTGATCGCCGAATTGTCGGGTGGGAGGGTGCAGGTCGATGTCGATATCGACAACTCGATCACCACGGTCGAGCGCTTCTTTCTGCCCGAATCCGTCTTGCCCTTGCTGGGCCTGCGTGGCCTGGGCATCGCCGACTGGGTGTATCGGGACAATGAGCCCGGCGGCCCCGCTTATGCGACGACAACGCCGGTTCTCTCTGCGCTGTCGGCACCGCCGGCATCACCACCGCCAATAACGCCACCGGCCACGAACAACGCCAACCGGGTTCCGCTAGCCCAGGACGACAGCGCCAGCACGCAGCAGAACACCGCCGTGGTCGTCGCACGCAGCACGCTGCTGGCTAACGACAGCGACCCCGATGGCGATGCGCTTTCCATCACCGGCATCGGCAACTTCGTCAACGGCACGGCCGTGCTGGGCAGCGACGGCTCCGTCACCTTCACGCCCTCGCCCGGCTTCACCGGCACGGCCAGCTTCGCCTACGACATCGCCGATGGTCGCGGCGGCACCGATACCGCCACCGTCTTCATCACGGTCACCGCCCCGCCGCCGCCCGCCAACAACCCGCCCGATGCGGTGGACGACAGCGCCAGCACCCAGCAGAACACCGCCGTGGTCGTGGCGCGCAGCACGCTGCTTGCCAACGACATCGACCTCGACGGCGATGCGCTCACGATCACCGGCATCGGCAACTTCGTCAACGGCACCGCCGTGCTGGGCAGCGACGGCTCGGTCACCTTCACGCCCACGACGGGCTTCACTGGCACGGCCAGCTTCGCCTACGACATCGCCGATGGTCGCGGCGGTACCGATACGGCCACCGTCAATGTCGTCGTCGCTGCGCCGCCGCCGCCCGTCAACACTCCGCCCGATGCGGTCATCGATATTGCCGCGGTACACGAAGAAGCTCCGCTGCTCGCGGCGGGCAATGTGCTCGCGAACGACAGCGATCCGGACGGCGACGCTGTGACGCTCAGCGGCGCCACGTACAAGGGCAGCGCCATCGCGCTCGGCGCGAGCACGACGACCGACTATGGTGTGCTGGAACTCCAGGCGAATGGAACTTACCGCTACACGCTAGATAACGCCAACGCGACGGTGCAGGCCCTGGGCGCCGGTCAGACGCTGACCGAAACGGTCGTCTACCAAGTTGCCGACGGGCGCGGCGGCACGG
>JAJTHJ010000010.1 GCA_021298875.1 Burkholderiales bacterium
AGAGGGCTTGCCGTGTTCACTGCGGAATCTCCTTCATGAGCGGTACAACCGCGAATACTGGGTTTCGTGCCGCGCGCAGACCATGGCGAAGCCCACCGCCGCGCTGCCGAGTTCTTCGTCGCACAATGCGGCGGCCGTGCCGACCGCCGCCTGAACGGCACCATGCAGCGCGTAGAGCATGGTCTGCCCCGCCTGCTGGCCGAGCGGCACGGACTTGACCGCCACCAACACCTGGTTTTCCAACCACGACCAGAGATAGGCGGCGAGGCCCTCCTCCCGTGCCACACCCAGTTGCGCACAGGCCGCGGCGAAGGCGGCGGGGTAGACGAGCGGCTCGATGGCAGGCGGGGTCAGCCCGAGCGCGGGGAACACGCGCGCGAGCGAGGCGCCCATCTGTTGCGTCTCGGCGCGCAGTTCGGCGGTCTCGCGCGCGGCGAGCAGTTCTTCGTTGCAGCGGGCGAAGGCTTGCACGTCGCCAGCCGCTGCCGCATCGAAGGCGCGCAACCACAGCGGCGCTTCCCAGCGCGCGAGCGACAGCGCCAGCAGATCGCCGATCCAGCGCTGCGCGCTCGCGGCGTCGCGCACGAGCCCGTCTTCGATTGCGCGCTCCAGCCCTTGCGAATAGGCAAAGCCGCCGACCGGGAGCGCGGGGCTGGCGAGGTGGAGCAGCGGCAGAAGGGCTTGTGCAGTCATGACTGCGCTGGCCGGGTTGCAGCGCCCACGCCCCCACCCCAACCCTCCCCCGCAGGCGGGGGAGGGAGTAACCCCCTCCCCTGCGCAGCGGGGGAGGGTTGGGGTGGGGGCGTCAGTGCCTCAACTCCTTGAGGTTCATCGGCGGAGTCAGGCCGACCGCGGCGCTCGGCACGATGCGCCGCGATCGACAAGGCCTCGCCAATGGCACCCGCCGCCACATCCTCCGCGTCCACGCCATGCGCATGCGCGCCATGCGCGTGGTCGGCGCCGGCCTCCGGGTCGAACGGCGCATCCAGATGCTCGATCCGCGCGCCGAGTGCGGCGAGCATCCGTTCCAGCACCGGGTCGGGCTCGATCAGCAGATGATCGACGGCCAGTTGCACCGGCACATGCCGGTTGGCCAGGTGATAGGTCGCGCGCAGCAGGTCGAGCGCGCTGGCCGCGGCGATGCGTGCGACCGGCTGCGGCGCGGCTTCGACCACGGCCAGCGCACCATCGTCGCCCGCCAAGACGGTGCCATCGCGCAGCAGGCTGCCGCGCGGCAGCAGGATCGCCACCGCGGTACCGTCCGCCAGCACTGTCGCCAACCGGCTGCGCACCCGCTCTTCGTGCGTAAGCCGCAGCCGCGGTGCGCCCGCCAACTCCTCGGCGGTCGGCGCCTCTGCGCGAACAGTCGTCAGCCGCAGCATAAGAAAAACAATGAGTTAGAAAATAGGGGTGAAAATAGGGGTCTGACCCCTATTTTTTTGGGAACCATCAGAACAGGAAGTACCGCTGCGCCATCGGCAACTCGACGGCCGGCTCGCAGTCGAGAAGCACGCCGTCGGCGTGTACCTTGTAGGTCTCTGGATCGACATCGATCCGGGGCGTCGCGCTGTTGTGGATCATGTCGCGCTTGCGCAGTTTGCGGATGTCGCGCACGGCAGCCACCGTCTTCTGCAACCCGTACTGCTCCGCCACGCCCGCCTTGAGCGCGCCCTGCGAGACGAAGGTCAAGGACGACTTCGCCAGCGCGCCGCCATAGGCCGCAAACTGCGCCCGATAGTGCACCGGCTGCGGCGTCGGAATCGACGCATTGGGGTCGCCCATCGCGGCGGCGGCGATCATGCCGCCCTTGAGGATCAGGAACGGCTTAACGCCAAAGAACGCCGGCTTCCACAGCACGAGGTCGGCCCACTTGCCGACTTCCACGCTGCCCACCTCGTGCGCGATGCCGTGCGTCAGCGCGGGGTTGATCGTGTACTTGGCCACATAGCGCTTGATCCGCGCGTTGTCGTGCTTATTGGCGTGACCATCCGGGTCACCGGCCAGCGCGCCGCGCTGCACGCGCATCTTGTGCGCGGTCTGCCAGGTGCGGATCACGACCTCGCCCACGCGGCCCATTGCCTGCGAGTCGGAACTGATCATCGAAAACGCGCCCAGGTCGTGCAGGGCGTCCTCGGCGGCGATGGTCTCCTTGCGGATGCGACTCTCGGCAAAGGCGAGGTCTTCGGCGATGGCGCTGTCCAGGTGATGGCAGACCATCAGCATGTCCAGATGCTCGTCGAGCGTGTTGACCGTGTACGGCCGCGTCGGGTTGGTCGAGGACGGCAGCACGTTGGGCTCGCCGCAGACCTTGATGATGTCCGGCGCGTGGCCGCCGCCCGCGCCCTCGGTGTGATAGGTGTGGATCGCGCGGCCCTTGAAGGCGGCGACCGAGGCCTCGACAAAGCCGGACTCGTTGAGCGTGTCGGTGTGGATCGCCACCTGCGTGTCGGTCTCGTCGGCAGCGGTGAGCGCGGCGTCGATCGCGGCGGGCGTGGTGCCCCAGTCCTCGTGCAGCTTGAGCCCGATCGCGCCGGCCTTGATCTGTTCCAGCAGCGGTGGCACCAGCGACGCATTGCCCTTGCCGAGGAAGCCCAGGTTCATCGGGAAGGCATCGGCCGCTTGCAGCATCCGCTGCATGTGCCAGGGGCCGGGCGTGACGGTGGTGGCAAAGGTGCCGGTGGCCGGGCCGGTGCCGCCGCCGATCATCGTGGTGATGCCGCTCATCAAGGCTTCTTCGATCTGCTGAGGGCAGATGAAGTGGATGTGCGAGTCGATGCCGCCGGCGGTGACGATCATCCCTTCGCCAGCGATGATCTCCGTGCCGGGGCCGATCACGAGGGTCACCCCTGGCTGGATGTCCGGATTGCCGGCCTTGCCGATGCCGCTGATGCGGCCGTTCTTGATCGCGATATCCGCCTTGACGATGCCCCAGTGGTCGATGATCAGCGCATTGGTGATCACCGTGTCCGCGCAATCCTTGGACATGCGCTGCGACTGGCCCATGCCGTCGCGGATCACCTTGCCGCCGCCGAACTTGACCTCCTCGCCATAGATGGTGAAGTCGCGCTCCACCTGGGCGAAGAGCGCCGTGTCGGCCAGCCGCACGCGGTCGCCGACCGTGGGGCCGAACATTTCCGCATACGCCTGCCGGGCGATTTTCAGAGTCATTTGCGGCGTCCTTTCTTGTTTTTCTCCTCCCCCTTCAAGGGCGAGGCCGGGAGGGGGATGGGTTTCTTCGCTTTGGCGGAACCCATCCCCACCCCAGCCCGTCCACTCTCGCGCTCGTAGGCGCTCGCGGCTCCGCGGGCGCGGCGCGGTGCGCCGCGAACCCCCCGCTCCGCCCCCTTGAAGGGGAGGGAGCGGCGCTTCGCCTTCGCATCCAGCGCCCTCATCACCTTGCCCTGAAACCCGTAAACGATCCGCTCGCCCGCCAGCGCCACCAGTTCGACCGTGCGTTCCTGCCCCGGCTCGAAACGCACGGCAGTGCCGGCGGTGATGTTCAGCCGGAAGCCGCGCGCCGCAGCGCGGTCGAAGGCGAGCGCCTCGTTGGTCTCATGGAAGTGATAGTGCGAGCCGACCTGGATCGGCCGGTCGCCCGTGTTGGCCACCGTCAGCCGTAGCGTTTTGCGGCCCGCGTTCAGTTCGAGGTCGCCGGGCGCGACCAGCAGTTCACCGGGGATCATCGTGAGCGTCCTTTCACCCCTCTCCCACCGGGAGAGGGGCTGGGGGTGAGGGAAGACCGCGGGCCATCGCGCAAGCTTGCCGGATCGGCGCGGTTACTGGATGGGCTGATGCACCGTGACGAGCTTGGTGCCGTCGGGGAAAGTCGCCTCGACCTGAATGTCGGGGATCATCTCGGGCACCCCGTCCATCACGTCGGCGCGGGTGAGGAGCCGGGTGCCGTAGCTCATCAGCTCGGCCACCGTCTTGCCGTCGCGCGCGCCTTCCATGATCGCGGCGGAGATGAAAGCCACCGCCTCCGGGTAGTTGAGCTTCAGCCCGCGCGCGCGGCGCCGCTCGGCCAGCAGCGCGGCGGTGAAGATCAGCAGCTTGTCTTTTTCGCGGGGGGTGAGTTCCATCGGGGCACTCCGATCGAGTGGCAAGTCGTCAGCAAGAAGAATGCCGTCCCAGCCTCAGTTGGGACGAATGATCCCGCAGGCCAACGGCGGCCCGGACTTGCCGTCCGGCTGCGTCGTGTAGTCGTCCGGGTCGGCGCTCACCACCACCGCGCGGGCAAGCACGCTGGTCGGGCCAGACAGCGCCAGCGCGGTAGTTTCAAAGGCATCGTGCACCATGCCCTCGCCATTCGAATGCTGGTTGCGCAGATCGCCGGCGTGCTGTTCGCCGCGGCCCGGCCGTCCGTGCGGTGCCTTGGTCGGATTGAAGTGCCCGCCCGGCGCGGCGCAATCGCCTTTCTCGTGCACATGCAGACCGAAGACGCGGTTGGGCGGCAGCCCCGTCAACGCCACCCGCACCACGACGATGTTGCCGTACTGCTGGAAGCGCACGGCGCCGTCCACCCGGCTGCCGCCCATCGCCTGCATCCGCGCCACCGCGCTGGCATCGGGCGTGCCGAAGACCCGATCAGTGATGTCGGTGTTGACTTCGCGGTCGCTGCGCGCTGCGCAGCCGGCAAGCGCAACCCCGCTCAGCACGAGCATCGAAAGCCAAACACGAGGCATACGCGTCTCCAAACAAGTGGGCCTTGCCGCAATCGGCGCGAGCGTAGCGAAAGCCATTGCGCCTTCAACGTGATCCGCCGGCAGCGAACAGCGCATCGAGCTCGGCGCCCGACGCTGCTTGCGCGAACTCGTCGAAGCGCCCCTGCTCGGCCAGCAGCCGGGCCGCGCGCATGAATCCGACCCAGGCGCTGCGCGCCAGCGCGCCGCCCACGCTGATACGCCGCACGCCGAGCGCGGCGATCTCGGCGACGGTCAGCCCGAGCGGCTTCCACACCAGCACATTGACCGGCTTGGGCGCCACCGCCGCAACGATTGCGGCGATCTGCTCGCGCGTGGCAAGGCCCGGCGCGTACAGACAATCCGCACCCGCGTTGGCATAGGCGCGCAGGCGGGCGATGGTCTCGTCGAGGTCGGGCCGGCCGTGCAGGAAGCACTCGGCCCGGCCGACCAGCACCGTGTCGCCGCCGGCGGCGTCGATTGCCGCACGCGCGGCGCGCAGGCGCGCGACCGCGGCGTCCAGGTCGTACAGCGGGCGGGCCGGGTCGCCGGTGGCGTCTTCGATCGACACGCCGGCGATGCCGGTGTCCAGCGCGCGGCGCACGTTCTCGGCCACTCCCGCCGGGTCGTGCGCAAAACCGTTCTGGAAGTCGGCATTGAGCGGCAGGTCGGTGGCCGCCGCCAGCTCGCGCAAGTGGGCCAGCGTGGGCTCCAGCCCGACCGGCCCATCCGCGCGCCCCTGCGACCAGGCAAAGCCCGAGCTGGTGGTCGCCAGCGCCTTGAAGCCGATGTGCTCCAGATAGCGCGCGCTGCCCGCGTCCCAGGGATTGGGCAGCACAAAGCAGCCGGTGGCGTGCAGTTGGCGGAAGGCCTGGCGTTTCTGTGCGGTGCTAGGCATGGCGAGCGGTTCCTCGATGCGGTTGGAAGTTCACGTGGCCCAGATGCGCGGTGCGACCGCCGGGCGGCCGAGGACGATGGGCCGCAGTTCGGCCCACAGGGTTTGCAGCGCCTCCCGCACCGGCTGCGTACCCGCGCCCAAGGCACGCGCGACCGACAGCTGCGGCGTCAGGCGCGTGAGTTCGGGTGCGGCTTGCGCATCGAACCGCGCGCGCAGCGCATCGAAGTCCGCGCCGGCCAGTTGCGGGCCGGCCGCCCACAGGCAGCCGAACACGTGCCGGCCTGCGAGCCCGATCGGCGAGGCGAGCAGCGCGTCGTTGCCGTCGATGCGCGTGCGCTCGATCCATTGCAAGGCGCCGGCCTGCCGCAGTCGGATCGTCTGCGCAAAGCGGCCTTGAGCGAAGGTTTCGCCGGCGGCGGCGCGGCCGAGTGCCACGATGTCCCAACCGAGCATCGACGCGCTGTCGGCTAAATCGATCTCGATGCTCGATACGACCTGCGCCTGGTCGAAGACGATGGCCTCCTGCGGTAGCCATTCGAGCGCGCCGTGCACCGCCAGCCGCACGCGCTGCGCGGCGCTGCGACCGTCGGCCTTGTACCACTTGGCCGCCCCCGGCGTGGTGATCAGCGCTTGGGCGCCGGGTGCGACGTCCACGTCGATAGCGAGTTCATCGCCGCCGGCAATACCGCCGGGCGGATGCACCAGCACCGCATGGCACAGCGCCTCGCCTTCAGGGTATAGCGCCTTCTGCACTCGCAGCGGCCCGTGATGCCGGCGCGCGAGCAGCGTCCGTACGCCGTCGGGGCGGAAGGACAGGGCTAGCGAAGCGAGGTGAGTCGACACGGCGACCGCGACTTTACCGGTGCCGCCAGCACGGCTGCGAGCAATCGATTCGCGCCGCGAGCAGTCCCCTAAATCGAAATCAGGTTCCGCACATTCTTCGCCTGCATCTCGCTGCCCGCCCCGGCATCGGTGATCTGCCCGCGCGCCATCACCGCGTAGCCGTCGGCGAGCGATTCGGCGAAGTCGTAGTACTGCTCGACCAGCAGCACGGCCATCTTGCTCTCGGTCACCAGCCGGCGGATCACGGCGCCGATCTCCTTGATGATCGACGGTTGGATGCCCTCGGTCGGCTCATCGAGAATCAGCACGCGCGGGTTGGCCGCGAGCGCGCGGCCGATGGCGAGTTGCTGCTGCTGCCCACCGGACAGATCGCCGCCGCGGCGCCGGAGCATCTGCTTCAGCACCGGAAAGGTTTCGAGAATGTGCTCGGGCACCTTGCGCGCGGCGCTGCCGGAGACGGGGGCGAGGCCCATCAGCAGGTTTTCTTCGACGGTCAGGCGATTGAAGATTTCGCGCCCCTGCGGCACGTAGCCGATGCCCAGCCGCACGCGCTGGTAGGGCGCGAGCGTGGAGAGGTCAACACCATCGAGCGTGACCGCGCCGCTCTTGGCCGGCACCAGACCCATCACGGTCTTCAGCAGTGTGGTCTTGCCCACGCCGTTGCGGCCGAGCAGCACGGTGCAGGCGCCCGTTGGCACCGTCAGCGACACGTCGCGCAGGATGTGGCTGCCGCCGTAGTACTGGTTGAGCTTCTCGATGCGTAGCATTTTTTCGTGATCCGTGATCGGTGATCCGTGATCCGTCGGGTCTCGCCGTCAACGGATCACGGATCACCGATCACGGCCAACGATCCTATCGTCCCAGATACACCTCGATCACCCGCTCGTCGGCCTGCACCTGCGCCATGGCGCCTTCGGCGAGCACGCTGCCTTCGTGCAGCACGGTCACACGGCGGGCGATCTTGGCGACGAAGTCCATGTCGTGCTCGACCACCACGATCGAGTGCGTGCCTTCCAGTTCCAGGATCAGCTCGGCGGAGCGCTCGGTCTCGGCGTCGGTCATGCCGGCCACGGGCTCGTCGAGCAGCACCAGCTCCGGCTCCTGCATCAGCAGCATGCCGATCTCCAGCCACTGCTTCTGCCCGTGCGACAGGCTGCCTGCAGCGCGCTGCTCGCTGCCTTCGAGCCGGATGGTCTTGAGCATGTCGGCGATCCGCGCGCGTTGCGCATCGGCGAGCCGCGCGAAGAGCGTGGGGCGCACGCGCTTGTCGGTCTTCATCGCGAGTTCGAGGTTCTCGAAGACCGTGTGGTTCTCGAACACGGTGGGCTTCTGGAACTTGCGGCCGATGCCCAGCCGCGCGATCTCGGTCTCCGGCAGCTTTGTGAGGTCGAAGGTCTGGCCGAAGAACGCGGTGCCTGCGTCGGGCCGCGTCTTGCCGGTGATCACGTCCATCATCGTCGTCTTGCCCGCGCCGTTGGGGCCGATGATGCAGCGCAGTTCGCCGCGGTCGATGGTGAGCGACAGGTTGTTCAGCGCCTTGAAGCCGTCGAAGCTCACTGTTATTTCTTCGAGGTACAGAATCGGCCCGTGCGTGGTGTCCACGCGGTCGGGCTGCACCACGCGGCCATAGCCGACGCTGGCCGAGCCGCCGCTAGCGTGGATGCTTGGCTCGTTACTCACGGGCGCCTCCGCAGTTTGTCGAGCAAACCCATCAGCCCGCGCGGCGGCAGCAGCGTCACCAGCACGAACAGCAGCCCGAGGAAGTACAGCCAGAACTCCGGGTAGGCGACGGTGAACCAGCTCTTCGCGCCATTGACGGCAAACGCGCCGAGGATCGGCCCGAACAGCGTGCCGCGCCCGCCGACCGCGGCCCAGATGGCGATCTCGATCGAGTTGGCCGGGCTCATCTCGCTCGGGTTGATGATGCCCACTTGCGGCACGTACAGCGCGCCGGCGATGCCGCTCAGCACCGCGGCCAGCGTCCACACCGCGAGCTTGTAGGCCAGCGTGCGGTAGCCCAGGAACTGCACGCGCGACTCCTGATCGCGGATCGCGGTCAGCACGCGGCCGAACTTGCCGGTCGTGAGCCAGCGCGCCAGCAGCAGCGCGCCGAACAGATAGGCGACCGACAGCATGTACAGCGCCGTGCGCGTCTCCGGCGCAGTGATCGGCACGCCGAGGATGCGCTTGAAGTCAGTGAAGCCGTTGTTGCCGCCGAAGCCCATGTCGTTACGGAAAAACGCGAGCATCGCGGCAAAGGTCAGCGCCTGCGTGATGATCGAGAAGTACACGCCCTTGATCCGCGAGCGGAACGCGAAGAAACCGAACACGAAAGCGACCAGCCCAGGCACCGCTATGACGAGAAACAGCGCCCAGAGAAACGAGTCCGAGCCCGCCCGGTACCAGGGGAATTCTTGCCAGTCGAGGAACACCATGAAGTCCGGCAGATCGCTCTTGTACACGCCGTCGCGGCCGATCTGCCGCATCAGGTACATGCCGAAGGCGTAACCGCCAAGCGCGAAGAAGAGGCCCTGCCCGAGCGACAGAATGCCGGTGTAGCCCCAGATCAAGTCCATCGCCAGTGCCAGCACCGCGTAGCACATGAACTTGCCGAGCAGCGCGACCCAGAAGCTCGACAGGTGCAGCGGATTGTCCGGCGGGACGGCCAGATGAAGCACCGGCACGACGATGAGAAACACCGCCGCCACCGCCAGCAGCGCCGCCCAGGCGCGGGGGGTGAAGAGGCGGGTCATGGGGTGGACTCAAGGCCCAAGCGCGTTGCGGCGCTTTGCCGTTGCTGGGGCGGTCTTCCCTCACCCCCGCCCCTCTCCCGGGAAGAGAGGGGAGAAAAACCCTCTCCCCCCGGGAGAGGGTGGCGCGAAGCGCCGGGTGCGGGAAGACCGCGTGCCCGAAGTCCAGCCTCGATAGCGAAGTGCACCCCGCTCACGCCTCCGCACTCCTTCCCTTCAGCGCGAACAAGCCTTGCGGCCGCTTCTGGATGAACAGGATGATGAAGATCAGCACGAAGATCTTCGCCAGCACCGCACCCGACCACGGCTCCAAAAACTTGGCGATCGAGCCCAGCCCGAAAGCGGCGATCACCGTGCCGGCCAACTGGCCCACACCGCCCAGCACCACGACCATGAAGCTATCCACGATGTAGCCCTGCCCCAGGTCCGGTCCCACGTTGCCGATCTGCGACAGCGCCACGCCGCCCAAGCCCGCGACGCCGGAGCCGAGGCCGAAGGTCAGCATGTCCACCCGCTGCGTGGGCACGCCGGTGCAGGAGGCCATCGCGCGGTTCTGCGTCACCCCGCGGACGAACAGCCCCAACCGCGTGCGGTTGATCAGCAGCCACACGGCCGCCAGCACCGCGAGTGCAAAACCGATGATCACGATCCGGTTGAACGGGATCACGTAGCCGCCGGCGAGCGCGATGCCGCCGGAGAGCCACGACGGGTTTTCCACCTCCACGTTCTGCGCGCCGAAGATCGTGCGGCTCGCCTGGATCAGCAACAGGCTCACGCCCCAGGTGGTGAGCAGCGTCTCCAGCGGCCGGCCGTACAGCCAGCGCAGCACGCCGCGTTCGAGCGCCATGCCGATGACCGCCGTGACGATCAAGGCGGCCGGCAGTGCGGCCACCACGTACCAGTCGAAGGCGCCCGGTGCGAACTTGCGGAATAGCCCCTGCACGACGAAGGTCGTGTAGGCGCCGATCATCAGGAACTCGCCATGCGCCATGTTGATGATGCCCATCAACCCGTAGGTGATGGCGAGTCCCAGTGCGGCCAGCAGCAGGATCGATCCCAGGCTGATGCCGGAGAACAGCGACAGCCCGATCTCCGTCGTCAGCAGCCGGCGGTTGATCTCGGCGAGCGAGGCTTCGGCCGCCTGCCGCACGCGCTCGTCGGCCTCCGCATACGTGCCGTCCTTCTGCCGCGTGACCATCGTCGCCAGCAGTTGCCGCACCTGCGGGTCGGTACTGGCGGCAAGCGCACGGGCGGCGCGCAGGCGCTGCTCCGGGTTGCTGCTTTTCAGCGCGAGCGAGGCCGCGGCCAGTTGCAGAATGGCCTTGATCTCGGCGTCGGACTCGCGCTCGACCGCGCGTTGCAGGATCGGCAGCGCGTCCTCGTTGTCCGAGCCTTGTAACTCGCGCGCGGCGGCCAGCCGCGTGTCGCGGTCGGGGCTGCCGAGCTTCAGCGCCGCCAGGGCCGCGCCCAGTTCGCCGCGGATGCGGTTGTTGATGACGATCGGGTCGGGGTTGGCCGGTGCAGGGCCAAGTTCAGTGCCGCTCGCCGCATCGATCAGCTTGCCGTCTGCGACGATCGCCGCGCGCTTGCCGCCGTCGATCAGGATCAAGCGATCCTCGCCCAGCGCGGTCAGGGTGGTGATCGCCTGCGCATCCTCGGTCGCGACCAGCTTGCGGATCGCCTCGACCTTGGCCTCGGTGTCGTCCGCGCCCAGTTGTGCGGTGAGCGCGGGGTCGAGCGCGGCCTGCGCTGGAGCGCCGGCGAAGGTGAACACTGCGAGAACGAGCGCAAACAGGGCGCGGCGCATTGGCGGGCTCAAGGAACTGCGGTGTCTACTCCCTCCCCTTCAAGGGGAGGGCAGGGGTGGGGATGGGTTGTAAGGAAGCGCGCTGCGATGCAGGTTATGCCCGACCACCCATCCCCCTCCCGACCTCCCCCCTTGGAGGGGGAGGAGGGCTGCTACGCGATCAGGCCGGAAAATCCGGCTTCTTCTCGTTGCCCGGAATAAACGGACTCCAGGGCTGCGCGCGGATCGTCTCTTTGGTGCGCCAGACCACGTTGAACTGCCCATCGGCGCGGATCTCGCCGATGAACACCGGCTTCCACAGGTGATGGTTCTTCTCGTCCATCTTGACCTTGAAACCGCAGGGCGCATCGAAGGTCTGGCCGGCCACCGCCGGGATCACTTTGTCCACCTCGACGCTCTTGGCCTTTTCCACCGCCTGCTTCCACATGTGGATACCGATGAAGGTCGCTTCCATCGGGTCGTTGGTCACCACCTTGTCGGCATTGGGCAGCTTGGCCTTGACCGCCCAGTCACGGTACATCTTGATGAAGGCCTCGTTCTGCGGGTTCTTCAGCGACATGAAGTAGTTCCACGCCGCCAGGTGCCCGACCAGCGGCTTGGCGTCCACGCCGCGCAGCTCCGCTCCTCTTCGCCGACCGAGAAGGCCACCACCGGCACGTCCTTGGCCTTCAGCCCCGCGTTGCCGAGCTCCTTGTGGAACGGCACGTTCGAGTCGCCGTTGATGGTGGAGATCACGCAGGTCTTGCCGCCGCCGGAGAACTTCTTGATGTTGGCGACGATGGTCTGGTAGTCGCTGCGACCGAAGGGGGTGTAGACCTCTTCGATGTCCTTCTCCGACACGCCCTTGCTCTTGAGAAACGCGCGCAGGATCTTGTTGGTCGTGCGCGGGTAGACGTAGTCGGTGCCGAGCAGGAAGAAGCGCTTGGCTCCGCCGCCTTCCTTGCTCATCAGGTATTCGGTCGCCGGGATCGCCTGCTGGTTGGGCGCAGCACCCGTGTAGAACACGTTGCGCTCGAGCTCTTCGCCCTCGTACTGCACCGGGTAGAAGAGCAGGCCATTGAGTTCCTTGAACACCGGCAGCACGCTCTTGCGCGACACGCGGGTCCAGCAACCGAACACCACCGACACCTTGTCCTGCGTCAGCAGTTGGCGCGCCTTCTCGGCAAAGAGCGGCCAGTTGGAGGCCGGATCGACCACCACCGGTTGCAGCGGCCGGCCCATCGCGCCGCCCTTGGCGTTGATGTCGGCGATCGTCATCAGCGCGGTCTCTTTAAGCGCCGTTTCCGAAATCGCCATCGTGCCCGAGAGCGAATGCAGGATGCCGACCTTGATCGGCTCCTTGGACTGGCCAAAGGCGGCCATGCTGCTGGTAGCCAGCGCCATCGCGCTGGACGACTGCAAGAACTGTCTGCGATCCATCGAATTCCCCCTGGGGTTTGCACGCCACCGCGGCGCTCGGGGAATCCCTGACTCAAGAAGCGTGCCCGCGCGGTCTTGCCGGAGGACGAGACGCGGCGAAACAAACTGCCGCACCACGGCGTGGCAATGCCGCGGCAGCGCACAGAAACCGTGCGTCCGGCGACATCACGGGGGTGTCAGCTACTGGTCTTCGCCGGCAACAGCACCGTGCCCAACGCCACCAGAATCAGCGCCAGCGCCGCATAGTCCTGCCAGTGCGGCACCTCGCCCAGCAGCCACATGCTGGAGAACACGCCAAGCACCGGAATCAGCATCACCGACAGGCCGCTGGCGACCGGCGGCAGGGTGCGCGCGAGCTTGAACCAGACGATATGGCAGAAGGCGATCGCCACGAACACGTTGTAGCCGATCGACAACCATTCCATCGGCAGCGGCGCGCGCCACTGCGGCACTTCGAGCAACAGCGTCAATGTGCCCACCACCGGGATCGCGGAGGCGAGCATCCAGAAGCCGAGCGTCAGCGTGGGCAGTTCGGTCAGGTGCCGGCGCATCAGGTGCGTGCCCCAGCCCCAGGCCGCGGCGGCCACCAGCATCAGTACGGTGCCCAGCGGGCTGCCCGCGAGCTTGACGAACTCGGAAGACAAGAGCAACAACGTACCGGCCAGCGCCGCGGCGACACCCCACCAGTACGCAGCGCGCGGCCGCTCGCCGTAGAGCAGCAGACCGAAGAGCACGGCCCAGACCGGCATCGTGTAGCCGAGTATGGCGGCGCGGCCCGACGGCAGCATGCGCAGCGCGTAAACGGACAGCACGTGCCAGATAATCACGTTGGGGATCGCCATCCACAGCAGCAGCCCCCATTGGTGGCGCGGCACCGCCAGCGGCACACCGGTGGCGCGCATGAAGAACCACAGCACAGCTACCCCGCCACTTAACACCAGCGTGCGGAACAGCATCGGCGGCAGCTCGGCCACACCGACCTTCATCACCGGCCAGTTCAGGCCCCAGGCGACGGTCAGTGCGGCCAGCAGGATCAAGTCGCGGCGGGAGAGGCGATTCAAAGTGGCGTCCTACAGATTGCGGTAGCCCGCTTCGCGCTGGGCGCGCACGGCGAGCACGAACGCGATGTCCAGTTCCGTGACGTACCGGTACAGCGCGAGATAACCGTAGCGCCCGGTGGCGATCACGAGCTCGCGCAGGCCGCCTTCGGCGGGCCGGCCGATCAACGGACTGCGCTCCAGGACACCCAGCGCCTCGACGATCGCCGCGATGCGGTCCGCCGCGGTGTCGGGCGAGAACTCGAACAGGTGGTCGAAGATGCGGTCGAAGTCCTCGTGCACACGCTCGGTCAGGACGACTTGCGCCATGCGCGCGCCTTCGGCTTGGCCACCCGCTCGCCGCGGGCGCGCCGGGTCAGGTAGTCGCGCATCTCGTGCCAGTCGATGCCGCGGCCGCTGACCATCGTCTCGTCGAACCGCCGCTGCGCCTCGCGGACGAGGGCGGCGCGCGTTTCGGCGTCGCGCACCTTTTCTTCCACCGCTTCGAGCAGGAAGGCATGGACGCTTTGGCCGGTGGCTGCAGCCAACTTGCCGATGCGCGACTTCAGCGGCGGGGGCAGGCGCAAGGTCGTGGTAGTCATGGCGACGCGCGAGAGCTTCGAGTAGCACAATTGTGCCACACGCCTGCCGTCGCCCGCACCGCTAAGATGCGCCGGCTTCCCGTCCCGCCCGCCATGACCTTCCTCGACCGCCTGCGCGCCCGCTGGACCGACGCCGACACGCTGTTGTGTGTCGGCCTCGACCCCGACCCCAGCCGCTTCCCCGCGCACCTGCGCGACCGCGACGACGCGATCCTCGCCTTCTGCGCGGCCATCGCCGATGCCACGGCCGAGTTCGCCTGTGCCTTCAAGCCGCAGATTGCCTACTTCGCCGCACAGCGTGCCGAAGACCAGCTCGAAGAACTCATCGCGCATCTCAAGCGCGCACACCCGCAGGTGCCGGTGATCCTCGACGCCAAGCGCGGCGACATCGGCGCCACCGCCGAGCAGTACGCGCGCGAGGTCTTCGAGCGCTACGGCGCGGACGCGGTCACGCTGTCGCCGTTGATGGGCTTCGACTCGCTGGCGCCGTACCTCGCCTACCCCGACCGCGGCGCCTTTCTGCTCTGCCGCACCAGCAATGCCGGCGGCAGCGACTTGCAGATGCTCGACGTGGGCGGCGAAAAACTCTTCGAGCGCGTGGCCCGCCTGGCCGCCGGCGCGTGGAACAGCAACGGACAACTGGGCCTCGTGGTCGGCGCCACCTATCCGGCCGAACTGGCCCGCGTGCGCGCGCTGGTGGGCGATCTGCCGCTGCTGGTGCCCGGCATCGGCGCGCAGGGCGGCGACATCGACGCCACCGTGCAGGCCGGCCAGACTGCCAGCGGCGGAGGCATGGCGATCAACTCGTCGCGCGCGATCCTGTACGCGGGGCAAAGCGAAGACTTTGCGCAGGCCGCGCGCCTGGCAGCGCGCGCCACGCGCGACGCGATCAACCGCTGCCGGCTTCGTCCCTAGCTTCGCTCGCCGGCGGCAAGCGCGTCGCCAGCACCTTGTCGATGCGGCGTTGATCCATGTCCACGATCTCGAAGCGCCAGCCCTGCCAGTCGGAGTAATCACCCGTGTGCGGCACGCGGCCCGACAGCAGCATCATCATCCCCGACAGCGTGTTGTAGCGGCCGAGTTCCTCCTCGGGCACCGAGACCAGTTCCAGCCGGTCCTTCAGCTCCGGAATCGGGATCAAACCGTCCAGCAGCCACGAGCCGTCGGCACGCTGGATCGCCCAGGCGTCGTCCACGCTCGGTGTCTTGAACTCGCCGGCAATCGCCTCGAGTAGGTCGTGCGGGGTGACCAGGCCCTGAATCTCGCCGTACTCGTCCACTACCGCCGCCATGTGCGCAGACGAGGCACGGAAGTTCTCCAGCAACTCCATCCCGGTCAGCGACTCGGGCACGAACACCGGTTGCTGCATGCCCTTGCGCATGTCGGGCGGTTCGGCGCGCGCCAGCTGTTGCAGCAACTGCCGGGCGCCGATCACGCCGATCACCTCGCGCAGGCCCCCCCGGCAGACCAGGAAGCGGGAATGCTCGCTTTCGGTGATCTTGCGCAGGTTGTCTTCGGCCGGGTCGTCCAGATCGACGTAGACGATGTCCGAGCGCGGCGTCATCAGCGAGGCGATCTGCCGTTCGTCCAGGCGGAAGACGTTGCGCACCATCGCCCGCTCTTGCTCGTCGATCACGCCGGACTCGCTGCCTTCCTCGATCAGCGCGTGGATCTCTTCTTCCGTGACGGCGTTGGCCGTGGTTGCACGTGCACCGAAGAGGCGCAGCAGCAGGTCGGTCGAGCCCGACAGCAGCCGCACGAAAGGCTTGGTGGCCATCGCCATCCAGCGGATTGGCCCCGCCACCGCGCGCGCCACGCTTTCGGGGTTCAACTGGCCGATGCGCTTGGGCACCAGTTCCCCAAGCACGATGGAGAAGTAGGTCACCGCCACGACCACGAGCGCGATGGCGACGATGTCCGCCCACTTCGTCGCGACGCCGAGCCCCTCCAGCCACAGCCGCAACGGATCGGCAAACGCGGCCTCGCCGACGATGCCGGAGAGCACGCTGATCGAGGTGATGCCCACCTGGATGGTGGACAGGAAGCGGGTCGGTTCTTCGTTTAGCGCCAGCGCGGCGGCGGCGCGGCTGTCGCCTTGATCGACCAACAGTTGGAGCCGTGAGCGGCGGGCGGTGACCAGCGCTATTTCGGCCATGGAGAACAGGCCGTTCAAGAGAATCAGGATCAACAGGACGATAACTTCTATAGGCATGGCCAGCCCGGGGCCGGGGCGATTTGCCCCTCCCGGCGGAATGCGGGGAGCGAAAGGGTAGCGCATGGGGCGTGGGCCGGGATCCGTTGGCCGTGATCCGTGATCCGTGATCCGTTCGGTCGTCAACGGTTCACAGATCACGGATCACGGCTCCATCCTTAATCCCCCCTTAATCGCCGCCCGCCACGATGCGCTCCATCGACTCACGCCGATGGAGCCTGACCTTGAAAACCACTTCGATCCTCGTCGCCGCTGCGCTTGCCGCGGCGCTGCTACCGCGAGCCGCGCCGGCGCAGACCCCTAACCCCGTGTTGCAGGCGCTGGAGGCGCAGGCTAAGGCGCAGCCGGGCTTTGCCGGCTTCTTAGCCCAGCGCGGGCAGGCGCTCTTTGCCAAGGCCGGCAACGGCGACTGGAGTTGCACCTCCTGCCACACCGCCAACCCGATCAACCCCGGCAAGCACGCTCAGACCGGCAAGGAGATCGCGCCGCTCGCGCCTGCAGCCAACCCGACCCGCCTGACCGACACCGACAAAGCCGATAAGTGGCTCAAGCGCAACTGCAACGATGTGCTCGGGCGCGAGTGCAGCGTGCACGAAAAAGGCGACGTCGTCGTCTGGCTGCTCGCCCTGAAGCGCTGACGCCCACCGACCAAACGGATCACCGATCACCGATCACGGATACACACCATGCTCAAACCCCGCCATCGCCGCACGCTCGACACCACGCTCTGGATCGCCGGCGCCGCCCTGTCCGCCGCACTCTTCACCGACGCCGCGCACGCGCGCGACCGCTTCGACCTGGCCAACCCCAGCTACGTGGCCGAGTGCGGCTCCTGCCACGTACCCTATCCGCCGCAACTGCTGCCCGCCGCGTCGTGGAAGGCAGTCATCGCCGGGCTAGACAAGCACTTCGGCACCGACGCCGCGCTGGACGCCAAGACGACCGCGACGATCGCCAACTACCTAGTCGTCAACGCCGGGCCTGTCGGCAAGTTCGGCGACGGTTCGCTCTCGCGGATCACCGCGACGCCGTGGTTCCAGCGCGAACACCGCAAGGTGCCTGCCGCCGCGTGGAAGCGCGAGCCGGTAAAGACCGCTGCCAACTGCGCCGCCTGCCACGCCGGCGCCGCCGACGGCAACTATGACGAGCACGCGGCACGCATTCCGCCTGCCGTCCGCTAGCCCCCACCTACTTGCCGAGAAAAACGCCCATGAGCAAACCCTCGACCGCGACCCTCGTCTGGGACGCCCCCACCCGCGCCTTTCACTGGCTGCTGGCTGGCTCCTTTGCCACCGCCTTCATCACCGCCGAAAGCGAGCGGCTGCGCGACATCCACGTGCTGGCCGGCTACACCGTCTTCGGGCTAATCGCCTTCCGCCTCGTCTGGGGGCTGCTGGGCACGCGCTATGCGCGGTTTTCGTCGTGGTCGCTGTCGCCGCGCAAGGCGATCACTTATCTGCGCTCGCTTTTCACCCGCAACTCGCAGCACCACACCGGCCACAACCCGGCCGGCAGTTGGGCCGTCGTCGCGATGCTGACGCTGCTCGCCGGCACCGCCGCCACCGGCTGGCTGACGTGGAACGAGATCGGCCCCGGCTGGCTCGGCGACTTGCATGAAGGCTCTGCCAACGCCACGCTGGCGCTGATCGGCGTGCACGTGCTGGCGGTGGTCGCCAGCAGCCTGCTGCACCGGGAGAACCTGGTGCGCGCAATGTTCACTGGCTTCAAGCGCGGCGTGGCCGGCGTGCCTGCCGCGGGCAAGCGCACGGCGGTGGCCGCGGCGCTGGTCGGTGCGGTCGGCGCCTTCTGGGGCGGGCTGATGCCCGCGCCGGGGCTGGACACGCGACAGGCGCTGACGGCCGCCCCCACCGCCACTCTGGCGCGCGCCGCGCACCACGACGACGATTGAGCGCCGCGCGACAATCGCGGCCACCATGCGCTTGCTGCTCGTCGAAGACGACGATCTGATCGGCTCCGGCCTCGCCGCCGGGCTGCGCCACGCCAGCCACACGGTGGACTGGGTACGCGACGGCGCCGCGGCCGATGCGGCCGTGGCGACCACCGCGTTCGACGCCGTGGTGCTCGACCTCGGGCTGCCCAAGCGCTCCGGGCTCGACCTGCTGCGCGGCTGGCGGTTGCGCGGGCGCACGGTGCTGGTGCTGATCATCACAGCGCGCGACCGCATCGCCGACCGTATCGCCGGGCTGGACGCCGGCGCCGACGACTACCTGGTCAAGCCGGTGGACGTAGACGAACTCGCCGCCCGCCTGCGCGCGCTCGCCCGGCGCCGCGCCGGCCAGAGCGCGCCGCGCATCGTGCTCGGCGACATCGCCATCGACCCCGCCGCCAAGACCGTCACCCGCGGCAGCGCGCCGGTCGCGCTGACCGGGCGCGAGTAAGCGCTGCTGCTGGCGCTCGCCCAACGGCCCACGCAAACGCTGACCGCCGAGCAGTTGCGCGAGGCGCTGTACGGTTACGACGACGACGTCGGCAGCAACACCGTCGAAGTCCACATCCACGGCTTGCGGCGCAAGTTGGGCCGCGGCATCGTGCAGACGCTGCGGGGCTTTGGCTACCGGATCGGGAGCGGGCCGTGACCGCCGCTGGCGCGCGTCGCGGCTGGTCGCTGCGCAACCGCTTGTTCGCCACGGTGGTCGCCGCCGCCGCCGCTGCCTGGCTCGTCTCCGCCGCCTGGCTGCTGCACGAGGCGCGCGAAGAAATCGACAAAACGCTCGACGCCGCGCTGGCCGAGACCGCGCACCTGGTGCTGGCACTGGCCCGCCAACGCGAAGAAGAGCGCGAGCACGACGAGCACAGGCGGGCGCAGATCGAACTCGCCGCCACCGCGCACGACCATAAGGAGCGGCTGTTCTACCAAGTGCGCGACGCCGACGGCACGCTGCGGGTGCGCTCGCCGGGCGCGCCCGCCGCTGCGCTGGCGGACATCGCGGCGCGGGGCTTCGCGGACACCCGCGTCGAGGGCGCCGCGTGGCGCGTGTACACGCTGCGCGACGCGCGCTCCGGCCTCACCATCCAGGTCGGCCAGCCCGAGGCCGAACGCGCCGAGTTCGAGCGTGAGGCACTCATGCGCTTCGCGCTGCCCGGCCTGCTGCTGCTTGCAACCCTGGCGCTGGCGATCTGGTGGAGCACGCGGCGCGCGATGGCGCCGGTCGAAGCCGCCGCCCGCCGCATCGACGCCGCCGCCCCCGGCGAGACCGCCGCGCTTGCGCAAGCCAATCTGCCGCGCGAGCTTGCGCCAATGGCGCACGCCATCGAGCGGCTGCAAGAGCGTGTACAGCAGGCGCTGCTGGCCGAACGCACGCTCACCGCCGATATCGCGCACGAGTTGCGCACGCCGCTGGCCGGTCTGCGCGCGCAGGCGCAATGGGCGCAGCGCGCGAGCGATGCCGGCGAGCGCAGCGAGGCGCTCGCCAACGTGATCGCCGCCGCCGACCGCTGCGCGCGGCTGGCCGATGCGGTGCTGACGCTGGCGCGGCTGGACGCCGCGCGCTTCGACCCGGCGGAGCAGACGCCGATGCCCTTGGCCGATCTGGCGCGGCTGGTGCTCGGCGACGTGCAAGGCGCGGCCGAGGCAGGGGGTATCGCTCTGGAGACCGAGGTGCAGCCGCTCAGCCTGCGCGTCGATCCCGACGCACTTGCCATCGCCTTGACCAACCTGCTGGCCAACGCGATCCGTTATGCCCGCAGTCGCGTACGGCTGGAAGCGCGCGTGCAGAACGACGGCAGTCTGCTGCTGGCGGTGCGCGACGACGGCCCCGGCGTGCCGCTGGCCGAGCGAGCGCGGCTGTTCGACCGCTTCTTCCGCGGCGAGCGCGCGGAAGGCGGCAGCGGCAACGGTCTGGGCTTGGCGCTCGCCAAGCGCGTGGCCGAACTGCACGGCGGCAGCATCGCCTATGCGCGCGGGCTGAACGAGCACGGCGCGGGCTTCGAGATCGTGTTGCCGGCGCAGTGCGCGGCGAGTGGGGTTTGAGCCGCATGCAACCGCAGCGGCTTGGCCGTCATGTCGGGCGCAGCGAGAAATCCTGGCTCAACGAAGCAGCAGACGCCGCGCCCGCAGCTCGGAACGTCAGGCAGCAAGGCGCGGCGCACACCCACTCGCCGATAATCCGCGCATGAAACTTCCGGCCACCGAGAACCTCAACGTCGCCCGCTTCGACCCGATGCCGGCGCCGGCGGAAATCACCGCGGCGCTGCCGCTGACGGATGCCGCGGCGGCCACCGTCAACGCCGGCCGTGCGGCGCTGATGCGCATCCTCGACCGCGCCGATGCCCGCCGCTTCGTGGTCGTCGGCCCCTGCTCGATCCACGACCCCGTCGCCGCGCTCGACTACGCGCGGCGGCTGCGCGCGCTGGCGGACGAAGTCGCCGACCAGTTTCTGGTCGTGATGCGCGTTTACTTCGAAAAGCCGCGCACCGCCACCGGCTGGAAGGGCTACATCAACGACCCGCTGATGGACGACAGCTTCCAGATCGGCGAGGGCATACGCCGCGCCCGCGCACTGCTGTTGCAGATCGCGGAGCTGGGCTTGCCCACGGGCAGCGAGGCGCTCGATCCGCTTTCGCCGCAGTACCTGGCGGACTTGATCTCGTGGTATGCGATCGGCGCGCGCACGACCGAGTCGCAAACGCATCGCGAGATGGCGAGCGGCCTGTCGCCGCCGGTGGGCTTTAAGAACGGCACCGACGGCGGCTTGGAGGTCGCGTTAAACGCGATCCGCTCGGCGCGCGCGGGGCACAGTTTCCTCGGCGTCAACGCCGCCGGCCAGACTTCCATCGTGCGCACGCGCGGCAACCGCTACGGTCATCTGGTGCTGCGCGGCGGCGGCGGGCGGCCGAACTACGACACGGTCAGCGTGCGGCTGGCCGAGCAGGCGCTGATGGAGGCGAATCTCGCGCCGAACATCGTCGTCGACTGCTCGCACGCCAACTCGATGAAAGATCCGAGCCTGCAACCGCTGGTCTTCATGGACTGCGTGCACCAGATCAAGGAAGGCAACCGCTCGATCGTCGGTTTCATGCTGGAAAGCAATCTCGCCGCCGGCAACCAACCGATCCCGGACGATCTGTCGCAATTGAAGTACGGCGTGTCGGTGACCGACGCCTGCATCGACTGGGACACCACTGCCGAACTGCTGCGCCGCGCGGCGGCGGAGTTGCGCAACCTGCGGGCGCAGTAATCTCGCCTCCACACCCGCCGCGTGGAGCGCCGCCGATGCACCCGACCCGCCAGTTGCACGACCTGGGCCAGAGCCTCTGGCTCGACAACATCACGCGCGAGCTGCTGCGCTCGGGCACGCTCAAGCGTTACATCGACGACTGGTCGGTGACCGGCCTGACCTCCAACCCGACGATCTTCGACCTCGCGATCAAGGGCAGCGCCGCCTACGACCCGGCGATCCGCGCGGGGCTGGCGGCGGGGCGCAGCGGCGAGGCGCTGTTCTTCGATCTCGCGCTGGAGGACATCGTGGCCGCGGCCGATCTCTTCCGCCCGGTGTGGGAACGCACCGACGGTGTGGACGGCCGGGTGTCGATCGAGGTGTCGCCGCGCCTGGCGCACGACACGGCGAGCACGCTCGCCGCCGCGCGCGAGTTGCACGCGCGTGCGGCGCGGCCCAACGTGTACATCAAGATTCCGGGCACGCCGGAAGGCCTGCCGGCTATCGAAGAAGCCATCGCCGCAGGCATCCCGATCAACGTGACGCTGCTCTTCTCGCCCGCGCAGTACCTGGCCGCCGCCGAGGCGTATCTGCGCGGGGTGGAGCGGCGGATCGCGGCGGGGTCGAACCCCGCGGTGGGGTCGGTGGCCTCGCTCTTCATCAGCCGCTGGGACGTGGCGGTGCGCGCGCAGGTGCCGGCCGAGCGCGCCAACACGCTCGGGCTGGCAGTGGGCCGCGCAAGCTACGCCGCCTACCGCGCGCTGCTCGACTCGCCAAGAATGCAGCACGCGCTGAACTTCGGCGCGCGCCCACAGCGGCTGCTGATGGCGAGCACCGGCACCAAGGACCCGCAGGCGAGCGACATCCTGTACGTGCGCGGGCTGGCGGCGCCCTTTACCGTCAACACGATCCCCGAGGCCACGCTCAAAGCGTTTGCCGACCACGGCAGCGTCGATGCGCCGATCCCCGCCGACGGCGGCGATGCCGAAGCGACGATGGCTGCACACAGCGCACTCGGCATCGACCTCGACGCGCTCGCCGCGCGCTTGCAGGACGAGGGGGCGAAGGCTTTCGTCAAGTCCTGGGAGAGCCTGCTGGCGGTACTTGCGGCCAAGAGCGCGGCGCTCGGCAGCGCGTAGAGCAAAATTGCCGTCGCCCCGGCGCAGGCCGGGGCCCAGTGACTTGCAGCCAAACGACCCTGGGCCCCGGCCTGCGCCGGGGCAACGGAGCACTGTGGAGCATGACATTGACCCATCACACCCTGCCCCTGGTCGAACGCCCCGCCTGGCGCGCCCTGCACGCGCACCTGCCGCAGGCGCAACGGCTGCACCTGCGCCAGTTGTTTGCCGACGATCCGCGCCGCGGCGAGCGCCTCGCGCTCGAGGCCTGCGGCATTTACTTCGACTACTCGAAGAACCGCATCGCCCCCGGCACGCTCGAGCTGCTGCTGCAACTGGCCCACGAGTCCGCCCTGCGCGAGCGGATTGAGGCGATGTTCCGCGGCGACAAGATCAACGCGACCGAAAACCGCGCGGTGCTGCACGTGGCGCTGCGCGCCCCGCGCTCCGCGCGCATCGAAGTCGACGGTGCCGATGTGGTGCCTGAAGTGCATGCCGTGCTCGACCGGATGGCCGACTTCGCCGAACGCGTGAGAAGCGGCGCCTGGCGCGGCCATACCGGGCGGCCGATCCGCACGGTCGTCAACATCGGCATCGGCGGCTCCGATCTCGGCCCGGTGATGGCCTACGAAGCGCTGCGCCACTACAGCGCGCGCAACCTCGATTTTCGCTTCGTCTCGAACATCGACGGCACCGACTTCGCCGAAGCCGTGCACGGCCTCGACCCGGCCGAAACCCTCTTCATCGTCGCCTCCAAGACCTTCACCACGCTGGAGACGATGACCAACGCCGCCAGCGCACGCGCCTGGCTGCTGGCGGGCCTGGGCGGCGACGCGGCCGCGGTAGCCAAACACTTCGTCGCGGTGTCCACCGCCGCGGCGGAGGTCGCCAGGTTCGGCATCGACACCGCCCACATGTTCGGCTTCTGGGACTGGGTCGGCGGCCGCTACTCGATGGATTCGGCCATCGGCCTGTCCACGATGATCGCGATCGGCCCCGCGCAGTTCCGTGCGCTGCTCGACGGCTTTCATGTGGTGGACGAGCATTTTCGCCACGCGCCCTTCGAGCGCAACTTGCCGGTGCTGCACGGGCTGCTGTCCATCTGGAACAACAATTTTCTCGGCGCGCACTCGGCGGCGGTGCTGCCCTACGAGCAGTATCTGAAGCGCTTCCCCGCCTATTTGCAGCAGTTGACGATGGAAAGCAACGGCAAGCGCGTGACGCTGGCCGGCCACCCGGTCGCCTGCGACACCGGGCCGATTTTCTGGGGCGAGCCGGGCACCAACGGGCAGCACTCGTTCTACCAACTGATCCACCTGGGCACGCGGCTCGTGCCCTGCGACTTTATCGCCTTTGCGCAACCGCTGAATCCGCTCGGCAACCATCACGACCTGCTGCTCGCCAACGTGTTCGCGCAGGGCGAAGCGCTAGCCTTCGGCAAGACGCCGGAGCAATTGCGCGCCGAGGGTTGCCCGGAGCCTCTGGTGCCGCACCGTACGTTCGAGGGCAACCGGCCTTCGAACACGCTGCTGCTGCGCGAACTCACGCCCTACGCGCTGGGCACGCTGGTCGCGCTGTACGAGCACAGCGTCTTCGTGCAGGGCGCGATTTGGGACATCAATCCCTTCGACCAGTGGGGCGTGGAGTTGGGCAAGGCGCTGGCGCAGCGGATCGTCCCCGAACTCGTTGGGCCGGAGGTGGAGCTGCATCACGACGGCTCGACCAATGCGCTGATCCGGCGGTACCAGCAGATGAAAGGTGGCGGCCCGCGCTGAAGATCGCGCGGCTTTGCGGCGGTCTTCCCTCACCCCAACCCCTCTCCCGGTGGGAGAGGGGCTTTCTTAAACCCTCTCCCTCCGGGAGAGGGTGGCGCGAAGCGCCGGGTGAGGGAAGATCGCCGCCGACGAAGCAAGGCAATCGACGCGGCAACACTCGTCTTGGAGAGCAACGCAATGCAACTCGGAATGATCGGCCTCGGCCGCATGGGCGCCAACATGGTGCGGCACCTGCTGCGCGCGGGGCAC
>JAJTHJ010000341.1 GCA_021298875.1 Burkholderiales bacterium
CGGCGTGGCGCTGCTACCGGATGACGCTCGCCGATGGGCTGGCCGCGCGGGTGTAGATCAAAATGGCGTCCATGAACCGCCAACGACGCCTGCTGTTGCAACTCGCGGCAGCCTTGGCCGCCGCGCCGGCGGCGGCTAATACACCGCGCACGATCACCTGGGACGACCTGCGGCCGGCGCTGCCGCCGGTGGAGAACCCGTTCGCCAATATGCCGTCCGAGCAGTTGACGCTGCTCGGGCAACTGGTGCGCCTGCATGACCGCGAGGCGCGTGGTGCCGAGCTGACCGACGAGCAGAAACAACTGCGCGAAGAGATCCTGCGCCAGCTGCGCGCGCAAAAAGTGCCCGTCGAAGACCTGCTCAAGCGGCGCGACCAACTGGTCGAGCGGCACCGCGCGCAAAGCGAGGACACGGTGGCTGCACTCGACGGCAAGGCGGTGCGCCTGCCTGGCTACGTGCTGCCGCTGGAATTCGACGGGCCGCGCGTGGCGGACTTTCTGTTGGTGCCTTGGGTCGGTGCCTGCGTGCACACGCCGCCGCCGCCGATCAACCAGATCGTGCGGGTGCGGCCGGCCAAGCCGTTCGAGGTGCAGGGCAGCTTCGACCCGGTGTGGGTCAGCGGCGCATTGCGCATCCGCCGGCAGGAGCGGGCGCTGTTTCTGGTGGACGGGATGGTCACCGTCGCCTCCGGCTACGCCATCGATGGTGCGGCGGTGGCGCCGTACGAGAAGGTCGTGCCCTGATGGGTGCTTCAGCGTACCGGTAGCAGTGCGATCAACCAGGGCGCCAGCCACGGGGCGACCAAGGCCGTCGCCAGCGCGGTCAGGCCCATAGCCAGGCCGGCAAAGGCGCCTTTCTCCTCGCCGATCTGAAACGCCCGCGCGGTGCCGATGCCGTGCGCGGCCAGTCCGAGCGCGAAGCCGGCGGTGGCGTCGGACTCGATGCGCAGCGCGCGGAAGATCGGCCGCGCCAGCAGGGCGCCGGTCATGCCGGTGGCGATCACCAGCACTGCCGTCAGCGAAGGCAGGCCGCCGATGCGCTCGGCGATGCCCATCGCCACTGGCGCGGTGACCGACTTCGGCGCGAGCGACAGCAGCGTCTCGCGGCTGGCGCCCAGCAGCCAGGCGATGCCGACGGCGGAGACGATCGCCGTCGATACGCCCGCCGCGAGGCCCAGCGCCAGCGGCAGCGCCAGTTGGACGAGCCGCCGCCGCTGGTCGTACAGCGGTAGCGCCAGCGCGACGGTCGCCGGCCCGAGCAGAAAGTGGACGAACTGCGCGCCCTCGAAGTACACGCGGTACGGCGTGCCGGTGGCGGCCAGCAGCGCGACCAGCAGCGCCACACTGATGGCGACCGGGTTGGCCCAGGCTTTCAGTCCGCTCTTTTCGTAGAGCTTGTAGGCGAGCAGGTAAGCCAGCAGCGTGGCGGTCAGCCCCAGCAGCGGCGTGGCCGCGAGGTAGACCCAGACGTCGGTGAAGCGCGGGTTCATCGTGGCTCGCGCGTGAGGCGGCGGCTCGCCCACTGAACGACGAGCGCAGTGACGCCGATTGCCAGCACGGTGCTGACGACGAGGGCCACCACGATCGGCAGCCATTCCTGCGCGATGCGCCCGACGTGCACCATCACGCCGACCCCGGCGGGCACGAAGAGCAGCGACAGGTGGCGCAGCAGTTCGACGCTGGTGCCGCGCAGCCGTGGCGCCGCCCGCGCGTCGGCCAGCAGCCAAGCGAGCAGCAGCGCCATCCCGAGCACCGGACCCGGCAGCGGCAGCGCCAGCGCATAGGCCAGCACTTCGCCCAGCGTCTGGAAGACGAGCAGGGTGGCGAGGGCGGGGAGCATCGGTGTGCGGCGGCTACCGCGGCGTGACGCCAAGGTACTTCAGGATATGGCGTGCCAGCGCCTCGTCGATTTCGTTGTGGCGCGGCACGGGCTGCTTCTGGCCCGTCGCCGGATTCAGGTAGATGTCGTGGCGGCCGCCATGCCGCAGCAAGACGCAACCACCGGCGCCGAGGCGGCGCAGCAGTTCGCTGCGCTTCAAACGACGATTTCCTTGATGCTGTGCTCGGCTGGTACGTCGTCGAGCACCATCTCGCGGTAAGCGTCCCTCAGGTTCTCTTCGAGTTCTTCGAGCGTTTCGCCTTGGCTCATGATCTCGGGATGGTCGAGCAGTTTGCCGAGCCAGTAATGCTCGCCCTTCCAGTAGACCATTCGCAAATGTGCTTCCATGGACGCCTCCGGGTGACCGCTGCGCGAGCTTAAGCCCGCGCCGGGCGGGCGTTCAAGCGTTCGTCCACCCACTCGATCCAGTGCCGTACCGGCGTCTCGGTCCCGCTCGCCAGATGCGCGATGCAACCGACGTTGGCGGACAGAATCTCCTGCGGCTGCGGCGCTTGCAGATGGTCGAGCTTGCGGTCGCGCAGTTGCGTGGCGAGTTGCGGCTGCAAGACCGAGTAGGTGCCCGCCGAGCCGCAGCAAAAGTGCGCTTCGCCGAAGGGCAGCACTTCGGCGCCGAGCTTGGCCAGCAGCGCCTCGACCACGCCGCGGATCTTTTGGCCGTGTTGCAGCGAGCAGGGCGGATGGAACACCACGCGCGGGTTGTCGGCGGCGGGCGCGGGGGGCAGCTTGGCGAGCAGCTCCTCGGCGAGTGCCGGTAGAAGCTCGGACAAGTCGCGCGCCAATGCGCTGACCCGTTCCGCCTTGGCGGCGTAGGCGGTGTCGTGCGCCAGCAGATGGCCGTACTCCTTGACTTGTGTGCCGCAGCCGGAGGCGTTGATTGCTATCGCTTCCGCGCCAGCTTCGATGTGCGGCCACCAGGCGTCGATGTTGCGGCGGGCATCGTCCAGGCCACCGTCGTGATCGTTCAGGTGGTAGCGCACCGCGCCGCAGCAGCCGGCGCGCGCAGCGCGGATCGTCTCGATGCCCAGCGCGTCGAGCACGCGCGCGGTGGCGCCGTTGATGTTGGGCAGCATGGCCGGTTGCACGCAGCCTTCCAGCAAGATCAGCTTGCGCGCGTGCGTGCGCGTGGGCCAGGTACCCGCCGACTGCGGCGCAGGCACCTTGGCCTTGAGGTTGCCCGGCAGTAGCGGGCGCATCACCTGGCCCAGCTTCATCGCGGGGCCAAAGAGGGGGCCGGTCAGCCCGGCTTTGAGCGCGCCACGCATCAAGCCGTCAGCGACTTTGCGGCCAACCTGGTCGTCCACCACCTTGCGGCCGATGTCCACGAGCCGCCCGTACTGCACGCCGGACGGGCAGGTGGTCTCGCAGTTGCGGCAGGTCAGGCAGCGGTCGAGATGCAATTGCGTCTTGGCCGTGGCGGGCTTGCCTTCCATCACCTGCTTGATCAGGTAGATGCGCCCGCGCGGCCCGTCGAGTTCGTCGCCCAGCAATTGGTAGGTCGGGCAGGTGGCGGTACAGAAGCCGCAGTGCACGCACTTGCGCAAGATGGCGTCGGCCTCGCGGCCTGCGGGCGTGTCGCGGATGAAGTCGGCCAGCGCGGTTTGCATCGGTCAGAACTCGGCGTACATCCGGCCGCGGTTGAAGATGCCGGACGGATCGAACTCCGCCTTTAGCCGGCGGTGGATCGCTGCCAGCGGCGGCGCCAGGGGATGAAAGACGCCGGCCGAGCGATCTCCGCCGCGGAAGAGCGTGGCGTGGCCGCCGTGCCTGACGGCCAGCGCGCGCAGTTCGTCGGCGGGGCGTGCGGAGCGAAGCCAGCGCAGCGCGCCGCCCCACTCGAGCGCTTGTGGGTCGGGCAGGTCGAGTGCGGGGGTGGTGGAGGGCAGGGAAAGACGCCAAAGGGCTGCGGCGGGTTGGTCGCCCGGAGCTTCGTCGCTACGGTCTTCCCTCACCCCCGCCCCTCTCCCGGGGGGAGAGGGGAGAAAACCCTCTCCGCCGGCAGCCGGCGATGTACCGAAGAAGCCGTGCGTTTGCTCCCGCACCGCTGTCCACAGGGCCGTGGCCTGCTTATCGTCGAGCCGCTCGCCGCCGAGCGCGGCGCAGGCGGCGCGGATCGCTGCGTTTGCGCCGGAGAGCCGCAGATACAACGCGCCGTCGCTCCAGAACGTGCCGGAGATCGGCAACGGCTTGCCGGCCCATTGGTTCATCTTCGCCAATGCGTCGGCTTCGGTGAGATCGAAGCGCAAGGTCGCCTCGGCTGCGGGCCTGGGAAGCACCTTGATCGATGCCTCGACGATCAGCCCCAGCGTGCCGAGCGAGCCCGCCAGCGTGCGCGC
>JAJTHJ010000396.1 GCA_021298875.1 Burkholderiales bacterium
CGGCCGTGCCCGGCGCGATCTTGAAGTACTTCAACAGATGCTCGCCGACCAGATGCGGCGGCTTGCCGAAGGCGTCGCCGAGGCCGAGGTTCACGCTCGGCTCGCGAAAGAAGATCGGCAGCAACTGCGCGTGGCAGTCGGTGAAGTGCAGGAAGTGCACATTGCCGAAGCGCGGCAGTTCGTACATCTTGCGGCTGGCCGGCGCATTGGCGGCGAGCGCCTCGCGGCTGGCGAGCGGCATCCCGGCGGCGGCGGCCAGCGCCAGCACCTGCATGAATTCGCGGCGGTTCATCGACATCGTTTTGTGCTCCCGTCCTCTGAGTTACTTCGTCGCAAAGCGCGCGAGCCCAAGGATGTCCTCCTCGAACATCTCGCCCGCCTCGTGAAACACGACCTTCCCCTGCGGATCGACCACATAAACCACCGGCAGCCCCTTGCGCTTGGGAAAGAAGCGCTTGGCCTCCTCGCCGGCCATTGCCACCGGGAAGGTGTAGCCGCCCTTTTTCATGTAGTCGGCGACGTCTGCCGGCCCCTTGTCGATGCTGAAGGTGAGCACCACCAGGTCCTTGCCGCCGTGCCTTTCATGCAGCTTCTGCACGTAGGGGTTCTGCTTTTTGCAAAACGGGCACCAGGTCGCCCAGTACTCGACCACCACCGTCTTACCGGTCAAGGCCGAAGCCGGCAGCGAGCGTCCGTCGTACAGCGGCACGTCGGTCCAGCGCACGGTGTCGCCGACTTCCGCGCGCGCGCCGAGCGCAGCGCAGGCCAGCATCAGCAGCAAAACGATCCTGCGTGACATCGATCACACCTACTGCGCCGCATGTGAAAAGGGGCGGCTCGCCGCCGCCCCTCGCCTACCGCAGCGCCTGCTTACTTGTTGACCGGCGAGTTCGGGTCGAGCAACAGCGCCATCACGTCCTTGATCTGCGCTTCGGTCAGGATGCCGGCGGCGCCGTAGCGCGGCATCGTCGAGCAGGCGTTGAACGCATGCGAGTTCCAGATGCGCGTCCACGTGTACTTCATGATCGGCTCGCTGGTGCCGCGCAGCTTGCCGTAGCCCACCAGCGGCGGGCCGATGTTGCCGTGCGACAGCTCCTGCGGCGAGATCTGGTGGCAGGCATAGCAGTTGCCGCCGTTAACCGTCTTGTCGTTGTCGCTCCACTGCATGCCCACGCCCGACTGCGCGATCCGCTCGCCCTGCTTGTAGTCGCCGAGCCACTTGCCGTCGGCCGGGAACTTCACCGCCGCTTCGGCCTGCGCCATGATGCGTTTCTGGTCGGCGAGCGGCACGTCGGTCTTGGTGCGCGCGGCGTCCGAACAGAGTTGCTGCATTTCGGTCTGGTTCAGCCGGTCGAGCTTGGCGATGCTCCGCTCGCGGAAGGACGACTTGACGACTTGCTGTGTCTCCTCACGAGTGGGCGGGGTGAAGGTCGAGCAGGCGGTGAGCAGCGCCGCCGCGCCCACGCCGAGCCAAAGAATGCGATTCATGCGGGCCCCCTTATCGCTTGATGGCCGGGGCGTCCATCTTGGCCCCGTTGGCTTTGACGCCGAGGAAGGTAATGAGATCGATCGACGCCGGCGAGATGAAGACCAGATCCGGCCAGCGCTGCTGGCGGAAGCAGTCGTTTAACCGCCACTGCATCGTGCGCAGTGCCCCCTGCGAGACGCGGTACGCCGGCCAGGTGGTAAACGCGCGCTGCGCGTCGGCCTTGTTCTCCGAAATGTTGGGCAGGTCTTGCAGGCGGATGCGTTGGCCGGTCACGCCGTGGCAGGTCGCGCAGGAGAAGTCGTACGGGCCGCCGCGCATGTAGAAGATCTGCTCGCCGCGGGCGAAGGCGGCTTTTTCTTTCTCGTGCTTCTGCGGCACGTTGACCGGGACGCCGCGCGACATTTCGACACCAAAGGCGGTCAGCGCCTCGATGTCGGTCTGGCGCTGGCCGGCGCCGGAGTACGGGTTCTTGGTGACGGCAGCACGATCCAGTCCCTGCTGGGTCACCATGCAGTGCACGAGCCGCGCTTCGAAGTCCATCACCTGGTCGGCATCGGCAAAGTAACGCGGCAGTTGCGCGTAGGCGCCCTTGAGCACGCCCGGCCCGAGGCCAAAGTCGCATTGTTCGAGCGACACCTGGTTCGGACCGCGCTTTTCGCGGAACAGGGATTCGCCGCGGGCCACCGTGAGTTCGGCCGGGTTGCCGTCTTGCAGAAGCTGGCGGTAGCGCTCGATTGCCTCGACCGTGCCTTTGTCCTGCTGCGCGCCAGCAGCGGATGCCAGCGCGGTGGCCGCCACGGCCACGGCGGCAAGCCGTCGCGATCGCCGCCCGGGGGAAAGACTCGACTGCATGTTGACTCCTTGGTGTTGAATTAAGCGCGCCTCTGCGGGCGCGGCGGGGTAAAGCGTTACGGGCGGATGTAGACGAAGCCCTCGCGCGCCTGCAAGGTGGCGGCTTCGGCCACGCCGGAGGGCACGATCGACACGTCCGGGATCACCCGCGCCTTGTCGATCTTGCGCTGGACCAGGGTGTTGTTGCACAGGCGGAATTCAACCCCCTGCGCCTTCAGCCCCTGGATCGTCGCGTCGAACGGGTTGCCGTTGCGGTCCTTGGCCCCGTCGAGCATGAACAGGATGCCGTCGCCATTGCCGACGACGACGATCTTGGCTGTCGGGTCGGCGGCCAAATGATTGCGCACGTTGCCCAGGCCGCGTTGCGCCTCGTCCAGGCCGTTGGTGAAGTGGTAGACCGCCTTGACCGGCGCGGTGGACTTGGCCTCGGCGCGTTCGGTCTTGGTGTTGCCCACCGACACCGCGCAGCCGGCCACAGCCACGGCGAGTACGCCGGCCCCCAACGAGCGAAGTAGTGCCAAGTTCCAGCGCATCGACGACTCCTCCTGCGTGGTGGTGACTACGCGGCCCACGCCGGCGGGCGCGGGCCGCGTGGCGACGGCGAACTTAGTTGATGGTCGCCTTGTCGGTGCGGGTCTCGCCCTTGTTGTCGACCCAAGTGACGACCAGTTCGTCGCCCTTCTTGCCGCCGTTGAACTTGAACTGCAAGTACGGGTTCTTCGACACCGCCGGGCCCCAGTCGGCCGACAGCACGGTCTTGCCAGCATGGACGACCGTCACGGTCTGGATGAAGTGCGCCGGCACCAGATTGCCGGCGGAGTCGCGGCGCTGGCCGCCTTCCATCTCGTGGCTCATCAGCACGCGGACATCGACCGTGTCGCCTTGGGCGGTGGCGCGGATACGCATCGGATCGGGCATTTCTTTCTCCTGTCGGGTTTGTCGAACGACGTTGCCGGGCTTAGCCGCCGCAGCCGCCCAAAGTGACCTTCACTTCCTTGGTCGCCACGTAATACTTGTCGCCGGCCTTGACCACGCCGTAGACGTTCGAGGTCTGGCCCATCTTGATCCGGGTGGACACATTGGGCGACGTGCCGGACGGGATGTTGAAGCCGGCCGCCAGCGAGTTGGGGTTCTTCTCGACCAGGATGTAGATCGCCTGCGTGTTGGGGATTTTGCTTTCCACCGCCACCGGAACCACGGCGCCGTTTTCTGCAATGTCGGGCGCAGTGATCGCGATGTCGGCGCTCTCGGCCGGCGCACTGCCGCCCAACGCCTTGACTGTGTCGGCCAGCGACTTGGTTTCGAACGCGGCCTTGTTCCAGGCTTGCTGCTGGGCCAACGCCTGCTTCTGGGTCAGTACGCCGGCCGCAGCCAGCAGGGCAAAAGCCCCGGAGAGTTTGACGAAGTCCCGTCGTAGAGTCGTCATGCTGTGTGCTCCTTGAAAGCGAACGAGAAGAATAGTCGATTTGCAGCTCTTGGCGACCCTACTTGGCGCCACCGAGGATCCATTTGGCCAACACCTTGGCCTCCGCGTCGGACAGGCCCGGCTGCGCCGGCATCGGCACCTGCCCCCAGACGCCGACACCGCCCGCCTTGATCTTGCCGGCGAGGTAGGCCTCGCCATCGTCGCGCTTGGCGTACTTGGCGGCAATCTCGGAAAAGCCCGGCCCGACGATCTTGTTGTTGATGCCATGGCAAGCCGTGCAGGCGTTGCGCGCCGCGAGATCCTTAGGTTGCGGTCCGGCGGCCGGCGCCGCAGACGGCGCGGCCGAGGCTACCGCCGTGCCGCCGCTTTCATACCGCGTGGTGTCGATGCCGCGCACCGGCCCCAGCGGGCGCTTCTGCTCGGCCAGGTTGCCGTGGGCGTTACGCGCGTAATCGGGCAGATCGGACACCACTTTCGGCGCCGGCGCGCAATTGCTCATGCAAGCAGTGTTGGCCGTGTCCGGCTTGCCGCTGACGAGCCGCATCCCGTGGTTGGTCGTGAAGCCGTTGCGGTTGGGCATCTGCACTTCGAGAATGTTGCGCTCGTTCAGCTCGAAGTTCTCCGGCACCAGGTTGGCCATGTTGAGGATGTAGGCGGTCACGGCGTACACCTGATCGACCGTCAGCGACTGCGGATTGGTCCACGGCATCGCCCGGTTGATGTAGTCCCACAGCGTGGTAGCGTAGTTGAGCTTGTTGGTCGTCGTGCGCAGCGCGTTGGACTTCTTGAACTCGGCCACCGTGCCGGCCTTCACGTCGGCAGCGGTCGCGCCACCCACCAGCGGCGTCTGGTGGAAATTGATCTGCTCGCCGAAGACGCCGTGGCAGGACGCGCATTGCGTGTCGTAGATCTCCTGCCCCTGCGCCACCGTCCCCCTGCCCTTGCGCAGGCCGTGGCCGTCGGGACGCACGTCGATGTCCCAGGCCTTGATCTGCTCCGCCGTAGGCGTACGACCGAAGCCAAAGCGCGGGGCGTCCGTGGTCGCCGCCGGCTTGGTCTGAGCCGCCACCGCGCCGGCCAGCAGCGCCAGTACCGCCGCCGCAAGGGCGTGCCGCTTAACCGAGCTGGACATTCCACACCTCCCCATTGGGTTGCACTTGCCAGGTGAAAATGGCGTTGTTGTGATAAATCGAGTTGCGGCCGCGCACCGCGCGCAGTTGCGCAAAAGTCGGCTGCACGTGGCCGGTCTCGTCGACGGCCCGGCTTTGCAAGAAGGCCGGCGAGCCGTCCCAGTTCCAGTCGATGCGAAAGCGCGTCAGCGCCTTGGTCAGCACCGGCTCCTGCAAGCGCGCCGTGCGCCAACTGCGCCCGCCGTCGGTGGAGACGTCCACCCGCCTGATCTTGCCGCGCCCGCTCCAGGCCAACCCGGTGATCTCGTAGAAGCCCTTGTCGAGCAGCTTCTGCCCGCCCGACGGGCTGGTGATCACGCTCTTGACCTCCTGCACGCCGGAATACTGGCGGAAGATGCCGTCGGGCATCAGATCGACGTAGTGCAGCGTCTCTTCGCGCGCATTCCACGGCTTGTCGCCGACTTCCAGCCGGCGCAGCCACTTGACGTTGGAGACACCCTGCACGCCCGGCACCACCAAGCGCAACGGGTAGCCGTTTTCCGGCCGCAGCATCTCGCCGTTCTGGCCGTAGACGACCATCACGTCGTCCAGCGCAAACTCGATCGGGATAGTGCGCGTCAGCGCCGAGCCGTCGGCGCCCTCGGCCAGGATGAACCGGCCGTTCTTCTTGTCGTAACCGACTTCCTCCAGCAGCGTGGACAGCAGCACGCCGGTGAATTCGCTGCACGCGAGCATCCCGTGCGTGTACTGCACCGTGGGCACCGCAACGTTGCCCCACTCCATGCCGGAGTTGGCGCCGCACTCGATGAAGTGGATGCGCGACACCGACGGAAAGCGCATCAGATCGTCCATCGTCAGCAGCAGCGGGCGCTTGACCAGGCCGTGGATCATCAGCCGGTGCTGCTCTGGATCGACTTCCGGCATGCCGGAGTGGTGCCGCTCGAAGTGCAACCCGCTCGGCGTGATGATGCCGAACAGGTTTTGCAGCGGCGTAAAGCTCACCGACGTCTCGCGCGTCGGCGTCAGCCCTGGGCTGATGCGGCGCTGCACGTTGGACTCGAACTTCGACGGCACGCCGTAGCCGAGTGTGGCCACGCCGGGGCCGAGCCGGCGCGTCCAGGGCGGGATCGCCGGCGGCGACTCGACGAACGGCGCCGTCTGCGGCGACTGCGCCAGCGCGCCGCCCGCCGCCAAGCCGCCGGCGGCCGCCAATGCGCCGCGCATGAAGCCGCGCCGCGCCGGTCGCGCGGCCTTGACCTGCTCGGCCGTGATGAAGTTCTCCGGCGCCGCGATCAGGCGGCCCGGCGTGACGGTCGTCTTGTTTCCCATGAGCGACAGTGCTCCCTCTCTTCTCAACAACGAGTTCAATGCCGGGGCATGAAGCGGCGCAGCGCCTTGCTACGGACCGTGTGGTCTTCCGCCAGCCCGGCGATGTGCATGCAGGCCGAGCGGCACAGCGCCACCACGTTGGCGTCGGCCACCGCGTAATAGGTCATCGCGCCCTCGCGCCGGCGCGTCAGCACGCCGCGGGCGTACATCAGATTCAGGTGGCGCGACACGTTGGTCTGGGTCGAGGCCACGCGCGCCACGACGTCACCCACGCTGCGCTCGCCATCGCACAGTGCATTGAGGATCTTCAGCCGGGTCGGTTCCGCCAGCAGCGCGAAGTAGCCGGACACCGTCTCGAACAGGCGTTCCAGGTCGGCGTCGGCGGAGGCGGCAGCAGCAGACATTTATGCGCATATGCTCATGCGAGCGAGCGGTGCGCATGCTGCTCGCAGCGGGCGAGCGGGTCAACGAAAACCCGCCGTGCAGCGCGGCGAACGTGAGGCGGCTCACACAGAGCGGGTCGGCCGCCCCGGGCCAAGTCCGCATCGCGTCCGCGCCAGGAGCGTGCGCCCGTCGACCGACCGTCGTCACTCCGCCGGACGCGCGCGCGTCGCCAGCACCGCCCCGAGCAGCGCCAGCAGGAGAATCAAGCCAAAGCCACCGAGGTAGGCGGCAGCCGCCGGGCCGCGGCCCTGCGCCAAAGGCAGCCCGCCGGCCAGCGCCAGGGCCACTGCGGAGAACAAGGCATCGGCCAGTTGCAGCGCCGACGATGCCCGGCCTTGCCCCCCGGGCGGCGCACATTCGAGCATCAACGTGCCCAGCAACGGATACACGATGCCGATGCCGAGACCGGCCAGCGTCCAACCGGGCAGCGCAACCCACGCCGACAGCGCGGGAAAGACCGCCAGCGCCGACAACGCTGCGCCGGCGCCCAGCCCGACCATGCCCGTTTGCAGCAAGCGCGCGCGGCCGGCGCCCTGCGCAGGTCGACGGGCCTGCAGCCATGACCCCACGCTCCAGCCAAGCGCGCCGGCGGTCAGCACGACGCCCGCTTGCAACGGCGACAAGCCTCGCTCGTGCACCAGCAGCAGGGGCAGCAGCACCTCGCCGCAAACAAACGCCGCCGCCGCCAGACCGCGCAGGGCGACGACGGCCGGCAGCCCGGCGCCGCCACGGAAGGTCCCGGCCGGCAGCAGGCGGGGGGCGAAGACGGCAAGGCCGAGCACGGCCAACCCAAGCAGCAGCGGCCCGCCATCTTTGGCCGCGCCGGCACTGGCCGGATACAGCAGGGCGGCCGCCGCCGCAGCGCCCAGCGCCAGCCCGAGTTCCCACCGCGGCGCTGCGGCGGCGGGCGCACTGCCTGTCGGCCGTAGCGCCGGCAGGCGCCGCAAGCCCTGCCGCAGCAGCAGCGCCGCCGGCGCCGCCAGGACCGCCGCGATCCAGAAGGCCCAGCGCCAGCCGGCGTGCTCCGCAATCAGCGCCGCCACTGTCGGGCCGACCAGGATCGGCACCACCCAGGCACCCGCGAACGCCGCGAAGATGCGCGGATGCAATGCCGACGGGTAGCAGCGGCCGACCAGCGCATAGAGCGCGACGATCGTCAGGCCGCCGCCGAAGCCTTGCAGGGATCGGCCCAGCACGAGCCAGAGCATCGACGGCGCCGCGCCCGCCGCCAACACCCCGATCGTCGCGCTCTATGCGCTGGTCGGCCGCTGCTACCCGTCGGCATTGCATCCGC
>JAJTHJ010000346.1 GCA_021298875.1 Burkholderiales bacterium
CACCGACGAAACGGTCGAGGCGGTGCTGGAAGAGTGCGGCAAGCTCGCCAGCGAAGTCGTCGCCCCCCTGAACCGCCCCGGCGACGTGAACCCCGCGCGCTGGGACAACGGGCGGGTGACCACCACGCCGGGCTTCAAGGAAGCATTCCGCGCCTTTGTCGAAGGCGGCTGGCAGGGCTTGCAGCATCCGGCACAGTACGGCGGCCAGGGGCTGCCCAAGCTGGTCGGGGCGGCGGCGATGGAAATCATGCAGTCCGCCAACCTGTCGTTCACGCTGTGCCCGATGTTGTCCGACGGCGTCATTGAGGCGCTGTTGACGGCCGGCTCGGACGCGCAGAAAGACTTGTACGTGCCGCGGCTGGTCGATGGGCGGTGGACCGGCACGATGAACCTGACCGAGCCGCAGGCAGGCTCCGACCTCGCGCAAGTGCGCACGCGCGCGGTGCCGCAGGGCGATGGCACCTACCGGATCAGCGGCCAGAAGATCTACATCACCTACGGCGAGCACGATCTGACCGACAACATCGTGCATCTGGTGCTCGCGCGCACGCCAGACGCGCCCGAAGGCGTGAAGGGCATCTCGCTCTTCATCGTGCCCAAGTTCGTCGTCGGTGCCGACGGCAGCCTTGGCAAGCGCAACGACGTGTACTGCGCCTCCATCGAGCACAAGCTCGGCATCAAGGCCAGCCCGACCGCGGTGCTGATTTATGGCGACGACAAGGGCGAAGTCGGCGCCGGCGCGATCGGCTACCTCGTCGGCGAAGAAAACCGCGGTCTCGAATACATGTTCATCATGATGAACGCGGCGCGTTTCCAGGTCGGCATGCAGGGCGTGGCGCTGGCCGAGCGCGCCTACCAGAAAGCAGTGGCCTATGCGCGCGAGCGGGTGCAAAGCCGCGCGGTGGAAGGCTCCGCCGGCCCGGTGCCGATCATCCAGCACCCTGACGTGCGCCGGCTGCTGATGTTCATGCGCGCGCATGCCGAGGCGGCACGCGCGATCGCCTACGTGGCCGCCGCCGCCAACGACACCGCGCATGCGCATCCCGATGCGGCCGTCCGCGCGCAGGCCAAGGGCGAGTACGAGTATCTGGTGCCGATCGTCAAGGGCTGGAGCACGGAGGTCGCGATCCAGGTCGCTTCGGCTGGCGTGCAAGTGCACGGCGGCATGGGCTTCATCGAAGAGACGGGCGCCGCCCAGCACTACCGCGACGCGCGCATCCTGACGATTTACGAAGGCACCACGGCGATCCAGGCCAACGACCTGATTGGCCGCAAGACCGCGCGCGACGGCGGCGCAGTCGCCAAGCGCTTGGCGCAATCGATGCGCGCCACTGTCGCGGAACTGGGCTATATCGTCGACGACGACCTGGCCGCGATCCGCCGCCGGCTGGACGCCGCCGTCGATGCTTACGAGGCGGTGATCGACTTCGTGGTCGAGCGCTACCGGTCGGATATTCGCGCTGCGTTTGCCGGCTCGGTGCCTTACCTGATGCTGGCTGGCAGCGTGCACGGTGGCTGGCAGATGGCCCGCGCCGCACTCGCCGCGCACGCGGGGTTGCGCGGCGAAGATGCCGCCTTCTGTCGCGCCAAGATCGCCACCGCGCGCTACTTTGCCGACCATGTGCTGGCCAGCGCCGACGGCCTGCGCGCGATGATCGTCGAGGGCGCGGTGGGAACGCTGGCGCTGGCGCCCGAGCACTTCTGAAGCGCCCTGTATCGCGGGCGATCTGGCGATAGCACTCGCCTATCGTTCGCATTGCAACAATCCATTGGATCGCGGCGTCGCTGCTGCGTATCGTTCGTTCTGCTCGGCGTTGCGCGCGCAAGGCCAGCTGTTTTCAACCCAACCACTCCGGAGATCATCATGGCTCAACTGAAAGGCTCGAAGACCGAGCACAACCTGAAAGAGGCGTTTGCCGGCGAGTCGCAGGCCAACCGCCGCTACCTGTACTTCGCATCGAAGGCCGACGTCGAGGGCTACAACGACGTGGCCGCTGTGTTCCGCTCGACGGCCGAAGGCGAGACCGGCCACGCGCATGGCCATCTGGAGTACTTGGAAGCCGTGGGCGACCCGGCCACCGGTCTGCCGATCGGCGCCACCCGCGACAATCTGAAGTCGGCCATCGCCGGCGAGACGCACGAGTACACCGACATGTACCCGGGCATGGCCAAGGCGGCGCGCGAGGAAGGCTTCGACGAGATCGCCGACTGGTTCGAGACGCTGGCCAAGGCCGAGCGCTCGCACGCCAACAAGTTCCAGCGCACGCTGGACGCGATCGCCGACTAAGCGGTTCGTATGTACATGGGCTGCGCCAGCAGCCCGTTCCGGCAAGCGTCTGCGGGCGCTTGCCAGAGCGATAACGAGGAATGGATTCACTATGTCCGTACGTGAGGGGAGCCTGGAGGCGCCGACCCGCCATCCGCTGGCGTGGAAGACGCCGGAGTTTTGGGACCAAGCTGCGCTCGACAAGGAGCTCGAGCGCGTGTTCGACGTCTGTCATGGCTGCCGCCGTTGCGTGAGCCTCTGCGGCTCGTTTCCGGCGTTGTTTGACCTCGTGGACAACGGCCCGACCGGCGAGGTCGATGGTGTGCCGAAGGAGAAGTACAAGGACGTGGTCGACCAGTGCTACCTGTGCGACATGTGCTACATGACCAAGTGCCCGTACGTGCCGCCGCACCCGTGGAACCTGGATTTCCCGCACCTGATGCTGCGCGCCAAGGCGGTGCAGTTCAAGACGTACGGCGCCAAGGCGAGCGACAAGTTTTTGACCTCGACCGACAAGGTCGGCATGTTTGCCGGCATTCCGATCGTCACGCAGACCGTCAACGCGTTGAACAAGACCAAGCCGGTGCGCGCGATCGTCGAAAGCCAGTTCGGCATCGACCGCAACGCCTGGATGCCGTCGTTCGCGCCGCGCAAGTTTCACTCGGACGCCAGGCCCAACGCCACGCACCCGGTGCGCGACGGGCAGCGCACGCCTGGCAAGGTGGTGGTCTATTCGACCTGCTACGTCAACTACAACGAGCCCGGCATCGGCCACGACCTGCTGAAGGTGCTCGATCACAACGCGATTGCCTACACGCTGCTCGACAAGGAAGCCTGCTGCGGCATGCCGAAGCTGGAGATCGGCGATCTGGAGTCGGTCGAGAAGCTGAAGAGCGTCAATATCCCGCAACTGGCCAGGCTCGCGCGCGAAGGCTGGGCGATCGTCACGCCGATTCCGTCCTGCACGCTGATGTACAAGCAGGAACTGCCGCTGATGTTCCCCGACGACGCCGACGTGCAGGCGGTCAAGGAGGCCATGTGGGACCCGTTCGAGTACCTCGTCGCGCGCCATAAGGATGGGCTGCTGAAGACGGACTTTTCGCAGCCGCTGGGCACCGTCTCCTACCACGTGCCCTGCCACGGCAGGGTGCAGAACATCGGCAAGAAGACCGAAGAGATGTTGAAGCTGCTACCGCAGACCACCGTCAACACGGTGGAGCGCTGCTCCGGTCACTCGGGCATCTGGGGCACGCGCAAGGAGTATCACGAGATGGCGATGAAGATCGGCAAACCGGTCTTCAAAAACATGGCCGCCGCCAAGCCGGACTACATCAGCTCCGACTGCCAGCTGGCCGGCCATCACATCGAGCAAGGCATCGGGCGTTTTGCCGCCGAAGCATTGGGCGGCAAAGTGCCGCGAAACGCGCACCCGCTCACGCTGGTGCGTATCGCTTACGGACTTTGAGGACGAAAGACATGACCATGGCACAGATCGACCGCAGCAGCCTGTGGACCCTGGAAGCCTATGCCAAGCAGCGCAAGGACTTCCGCGCCAAGGTGATCGCGCACAAGAAGAATCGCAGCGTCGCGCTGGGCGGGCACGTCACGCTCATTTTCGAAGACGAGCTGACGATCCGCTACCAGATCCAGGAGATGCTGCGGATCGAGAAGACCTTCGAGGAAGCCGGCATCCAGGACGAACTGGACGCCTACAACCCGCTGATCCCCGACGGCAGCAACCTCAAGGCGACGATGATGATCGAGTACGACGATCCCGTCGTACGCAAGCGCGAACTGGCGAAGCTCAAGGGCATCGAAGATCGCGTCTATGTGCAGGTCAATGGTCACGCCAAGGTCTACGCGATTGCCGACGAGGACCTGGATCGCGAGAACGAAGAGAAGACCTCCTCGGTGCACTTCCTGCGCTTCGAATTCTCGCCGGCGGCGATTGCCGCCTTCAAGGGCGGCGCGGCGGTGGCGATGGGCATCGACCACCCGGCCTACGCGGTGCGCGTCGATGAGGTCGCGCCGCAGGTGCAGACGGCGCTGGCAAGGGACTTCGCATAGCGGATGGCGGTCCGCGGCCGCGTCGCGCCTTTCACGCCGGCGGTTCGGATCGAGCCGCCGCGCAAAGGGCGCGGCGCGGGCGACAACCTGCCGCATCGCTTCACCACCACCGAGCGCGAAGCCGATGGCGACGCGCTCGATGCGCTGGCGCGTGACGGTGAAGCGCTGCCGCCGCTGACGACCGAAGTCACGTTCGAGACCGCGCGCAGCATCCTCTCGTACAACGACTCCCCCGACCTCGGCTTCGACCGCGCGATCAACCCGTACCGCGGCTGCGAGCACGGTTGCGTCTACTGCTACGCGCGGCCGACGCACAGCTACCTGAATCTGTCGCCCGGTCTGGACTTCGAAACCAAACTGGTCGCCAAGCCGAACGCCGCCGAGATGTTGCGGCGCGAACTCGGCGCCCGCGGCTACGCGCCGCAGGTCGTCGTGCTCGGTGCGGCGACCGACGCCTACCAGCCGGTCGAGCGCGAACTGCGCATCACTCGGCAGATCGTCGAGGTGCTGGCGCAGGCTCGTCATCCGCTCTCCATCGTGACCAAGGGCAGCCTGGTCGAGCGCGATCTCGATCTGCTGGTGCCGATGGCGGCTGACGGCTTGGTTGCGGTGGCGGTCAGCATCACCACGCTGGACCACGAACTGTCGCGCAAGCTGGAGCCGCGCGCAGCCAGCCCGGCGCGGCGGCTGCGCACCGTGCAGACACTGGCCCGCGCCGGCGTGCCGACGGTGGTGAACTTTGCGCCGGTGATCCCCTTCATCAACGAACCGGAACTGGAACAGGTGCTCACCGCCGCGCGCGACGCCGGCGCCGTGGGCGGCTTCTACACCGTGCTGCGGCTGCCGTGGGAAGTCAACCCGCTGTTCCAACAGTGGCTCGCCGACCACTTGCCGCTGCGCGCCGAGCGCGTGATGGCGCGCGTGCGCGAGATGCGCGGTGGGCGCGACTACGACGCCGACTTCAAGACGCGGATGAAAGGCGAAGGCCTATGGGCCAAACTAATCCGCGATCGCTTCGACAAGACCTGTGCGCGGCTTGGGCTGTCGCGTCAGGCGCCTGCGCTGCGAACCGACTTGTTCCAGCCGCCGGCACCGGCGACGCCGCAACTCAGCCTGCTCTGACTATTCGAAGATCGTCTGGAACAGCAGCGCCAGCGTGGTCAGCACTGCGACTGCGCCCACCATCAGCGTGGCAATGGCCACCAGCACCGGTGCCCAGCCGCTGGCGTTGCGCCGGTCGCTGCCCGGGTTGTAGAGCGCATCGAACTTCTCGTCCGGCATCAGCGCCAGCCGCAGCGCCTCGATGAAGCCGGCCGCCACCGGCACCATCAGCAGGAAAAACGCCGGGCTGCGGTACCAGTTTTCCACGCCGAGCAGCAGCGGAATCATTGCCACGGTCACGCCCAGCGGCAGCCACCAGCGGCCGGCGCCAAGGTAGAGCCGATGCGCGCCGAAGGCACCGACCAGGAACGCGAGCAGGGCGGCAGTGGCTTTGCGGCGAAACGGCATGGCGGCGCGAAGTGTAGTCAGGTTGTTCGCGATCACGGCTGCCATTACAATCATGGGCTATTCTCGAACGCAAGTTTTCGATCTCAAAGGAATTCGCATGGTCGTTATCCGACTGGCCCGGGGCGGGGCAAAGAAGCGCCCGTTCTTCAATATCGTCGCCACCGACTCGCGCAACGCGCGCGATGGCCGCTTCATCGAGCGCGTGGGCTTCTACAACCCGGTCGCCGCCGGGGGCGAAACCAAGTTCCGCGTCGCGGCCGACCGTCTGACCTACTGGCAGGGCGTGGGCGCGCAGTTGTCGCCGACGGTGGCGCGGCTGGTCAAGGAACACGGCAAGTTCGCGGCGGCTTCTGCGCCGGTCGAGGCTCCCGCTGCCGCTTGAGGTGACTGACCGCGCAGCGCCGGCCGATCTGGTCGCGCTGGGGCGGCTGCGCGGTGCTTACGGTGTGCGCGGCTGGGTGCGGCTGGAGCCGTACGCGGCCGAGGCCACGGTACTGCTGGCTACGCGCCGTTGGTGGTTGATGCAGGTCACGCCGCAGCCGCTGCAAGTGGCCGGCTGCCGTCGCCAGGGCGCGTCACTGGTGGCCAAATGGCAGGGCTGCGAAACGCCTGAGGCTGCCGAAGCGCTGAAGGGTCTGGAGATCGCGGTGGCGCGGGCGCATTTCCCGGCGCTGCCCGATGGCGAGCACTACTGGGTCGATCTCATCGGCGCCACGGTGGTCAACCGCGAGGGCGAAGCACTCGGGATCGTGCAGGGCTTGCGCAACAACGGTGCGCACGACCTGCTGGAAGTGGAAGGGGAGGGCGCCTCGATCCTGATTCCGATGGTGCCCGCTTACGTGGATGAAGTGGACGCGGCCGGCCGCACGATCCGGGTGGACTGGCAACGCGATTGGTAGCGGGAGGCGGCGTGCGGTTCGATGTGATCACGCTCTTCCCCGAGATGTTGCGGGTGTTGACCGACTGCGGCATCACCCGGCGCGCTCATGAGGGCGGGTTGTGGCAACTGGCGACGTGGAACCCGCGCGAGTTCACGTCGGATGCGCACCGGACGGTCGATGATCGGCCGTTTGGCGGCGGGCCGGGCATGGTGATGCTGGCCGAGCCGCTGGCGCAGGCGGTCGAAGCGGCGCAGGCGGCGCAGCGGGCGGCGGGTGTGCAGCGGCCCCGCGTGCTGGCATTTGCCGCCTCGGGGCTGCCGCTTACGGATGCCAAGGTGCGCCGCTGGGCGGGCGAAGGCGGCGGGGCGGTGCTGGTGTGCGGCCGCTACGAGGGCATCGATCAACGCTTCCTCGATGAGTACGTGGACGAGGAGGTATCGATCGGCGACTTCGTGTTGTCGGGCGGCGAAGTGGCGGCGCTGGCGTTGATCGACGCTGTCGTGCGCCACTTGCCCGGTGCACTGAAGGAGCCTTCGGCGGCCGACGAGTCGTTTGCCGACGGGCTGCTCGACGCCCCGCAGTACACCCGGCCGGAGGTGTGGCGCGGGCGCTCGGTGCCGGAGGTGTTGCTCTCCGGTCACCACGCGCAGATCGCCGCATGGCGGCGGCGGCAGGCGCTGGTGCGCACGGCGCAGCGGCGGCCCGAGCTGCTGCAAACGGCGCGCGCCTCGGGCAGAATCGGGCCCGCGGAAGAGTCGTGGCTCGATGCCGCAGCGGCGTCGGGTGAAGTGAAGAAGTAAGTTGTACGGCCCCATCCTCTGGGCGGCATGACAAAAGGCGCATCCCGCGCCAAAGCCGGCACCACGATGGTTTGTTTGGAGCAAGACCATGGATGTCATCCAGCAGCTTGAGAACGAAGAGATCGCCCGCCTGACTTCCGGCAAGACCCTGCCGGACTTCGGCCCCGGCGACACGGTGATCGTGCACGTCAACGTGGTCGAGGGCACGCGCAAGCGCGTACAGGCCTACGAGGGTGTGGTGATCGCCAGGCGCAATCGCGGGCTCAACAGCTCGTTCATCGTGCGCAAGGTTTCCAGCGGTGAAGGTGTGGAGCGCACGTTCCAACTGTATGCGCCGTCGATCGCCTCGATCGAGGTCAAGCGCCGCGGTGCGGTGCGGCGCGCCAAGCTCTACTACCTGCGCGACCGCTCGGGCAAGTCCGCGCGCATCCGCGAAAAGCTCGCGCACAAGAGCGACGCTGCCGAGTAGATGTCGGCAGCCGGTGCGGGCGCCGTGCGGCGCCCGCCCTTCGATCCCGAGCTCGTCCCGCTCGATCCGGAATTCGACGACCCGGCCGCCCGCGGCGCGCCGATGCCGGCGCACGCGCTGACGGTGCCGGCGCTGCGCGCGCGCTTTGCCGCGCCGCTGGCGTGGCAGCCCGAGATCGTCACCGATGGGCGGCTCTTCAATCTCGATGCGCCGCCGCGCCCGGCCGCGGTACTCGTACCGCTGGTCGCGCGCCCGCAGGGCGTGACCGTGTTGCTGACCGAGCGCACCGCGCACCTGCACGACCACGCCGGACAGATCAGCTTTCCCGGCGGGCGCATCGAGCACGACGACGAAAGCCCGGTGCACGCGGCGCTGCGCGAAACCGAAGAGGAAATCGGCCTCGGGCCGGCGGCGGTGGAGATCATCGGCGCGCTGCCGGAGTACGTCACCTCCACCAGCTACCGGGTCACGCCGGTGGTTGGTGTGGTCGAACGGCCGTTCGACCTGCGGCTCGACAGCTTCGAGGTCGCGGAGGCTTTCGAGGTGCCGCTTGCCTTCCTGATGAACCCGGCCTTTCACGAGCGGCGCGCGATCGACTTCGCCGGCACGCGGCGCCGCTTCTACGCGATGCCGTACACGGCGGCGCGGCGCTACTTCATCTGGGGCGCGACCGCGGCGATGCTGCGTAACTTCTATCGTTTTCTGTCGGCGTAGCGCGCGGCACTGCCTACAATCCGCGGCCAGCGCGCACCGACCTTGCTGCCGTGGCCTTCATCGCTCTCGTCATCGCCTTTGCGCTCGAACAGTTCCGGCCGCTGCCGGCGCGTTCGGTGTTGAACGCGTTCGTCGAGGCTCTGGCGGCCGGTGCCGAGCGGCGGCTCAATGCGGGACAGCCGCGGCACGGAAAACTCGCCTGGTGGTTGCTGGTCGGCGGCGCAGCACTCGCGACGTTTGCGATCCACGAGGTGCTGCTATGGCTCGGCTGGTGGGCGGCGCTGCCGTTTTCGGTGCTGGTGCTGTACCTGTCGGCGGGCTTCCGCAAGTTCAGCCACCCGTACAAGGAGATTCGGCTCGCCATCGAGCGCGGCGACTTCGACGGCGCGCGCCATGAGCTGACCGCGTGGAAGCGCGCCGAGCAGCCGGAGTACGACGGCACGGCGCTGGAGCTGGACGAGACGATCCGCCAGACGCTGGCGCACGGGCTGATGCAGACGCAACGGCACGTCTTCGGTGTGCTCTTCTGGTATGCGCTTCTCGGCTGGGCCATCGGCCCCGCCGGGGCGGTGGTTTACGGTCTGGCGATGGCGCTCGCCTGGTACTGGAACCGG
>JAJTHJ010000050.1 GCA_021298875.1 Burkholderiales bacterium
ACGCGCACGATGGCGCCACGCGCAATCCGCACGACCCCACGCGCATCGCCGGCGGCTCCAGCGGCGGCAGCGCGGCGGCGGTGGCCGCGGGGCTGGTGCCGTTCACGCTCGGCTCGGACACCAACGGCTCGATCCGCGTACCGTCTTCGCTCACCGGCATCTTCGGGCTGAAACCCACCTACGGCCGACTGCCGCGCACCGGCAGTTATCCGTTTGTTGCAAGCCTCGATCACTTGGGGCCGTTCGCGCGCAGCGCGCACGACCTCGCAATCGTCTACGACGCGCTGCAAGGCCCCGATCCCGCCGACCCCGCCTGCGCGCAACGCGCCGTGGAGCCCACAGTCGCCGCGCTCGCGCAGGGTGTGGCCGGCCTGCGCATCGCGGTGGCGGGCGGCTACTTCGAGCAACAGGCCACGCCCGCTGCGCGCGCGGTCGTGCAACAGGCCGCCGCCGCGCTCGGCGCCACGCAGACGGTCGAGCTACCCGAAGCCGCGCGCGCCCGCGCCGCCGCCTTCGTGATCACCATGGCCGAAGGCGGCAACTTGCACTTTGCCGATCTGGCGCGCCGGCCGTTCGACTTCGACTTCGCCACGCGCGACCGCTTTATCGCCGGCACGCTGGTGCCGGCGCACTACGTGGCGCAGGCGCAGCGCTTCCGCCAGTGGTACCGGCAGCAGGTGGCGCGCTTGTTCGAGCGGGTGGACGTGATCCTCACGGCGGCCACGCCGGTGCCGGCCACCGCGATCGGCCAGGCCACGATGGAGTTGAACGGCCAGACCGTCGCAGTGCGCCCGACGATGGGTCTGCTCACGCAGCCGATCTCCTTCATCGGGCTGCCGGTGGCGGTGGCTCCGGTGCAGCGGCCGGGTGCATTGCCGCTGGGCGTGCAGATCATCGCCGCGCCCTGGCGCGAGGACCACGCGCTGCGCGTGGCCGCCGCGCTCGAAGCCGCCGGCGTGGCGAGCGCACCGATTGCCGCCGGCGCGTTGCAATGAGTGTCGCGCAGATCAACCTGCCCGAAGTACACGCCGAGGTGAGTGCAGCCTTCGCCCGCTACGAAGACGCGCTCGTCAACAACGACACCGTGGTGCTCGACGAGTTGTTTTGGCCGAGCGCACACACCGTGCGCTACGGCGTCGGCGAAAACCTCTACGGCATCGAGGCGATCCGCGCCTTTCGCGCCGCGCGTGCGCCGCAGGGCTTGCAGCGCAGGCTCGCGCGCACGGTGATCACCACCTTCGGCCGCGACTTCGCCACCGCGATGACGGAGTTTCATCGCGATGGCAGCGCGCGGATCGGCCGCCAGAGCCAGACCTGGGTGCGGCTGCCGCAAGGCTGGCGCGTGGTGGCCGCGCACGTCAGCCTGATCGATCCGCCGGCGCCCGTCGGCGCGGAGCGCTGAGCATGCTCCGCCTGATCGCCAAGCGCATCCTCGCCGCCCTGCCCAACCTGCTGGGCGTGGTGGTGATCACCTTCGTGCTCACGCGCGCGCTGCCCGGCGACCCCGCGGCGTACTTCGCCGGCGGCGCGGCGACACCGGAGGCGGTGGACGAAGTGCGCCGTGCGCTCGGCCTGGATCGGCCGCTGCCCGAGCAGTTCCTGCGCTACGTGGCCGATCTGGCGCGCGGCGACTTTGGCGTCTCGCTCACCACCGGCCAGCCGGTGGCGCGCGAGATCCTCACGCGCCTGCCGGCCTCGCTCGAACTGGTGCTCGCCGCGCTGCTGCTCGCATGCAGCATCGCGATCCCGCTGGGCGTGCTGGCGGCCACGCGGCCCGGCTCCTGGGTCGATCATCTGTGCCGCGCGGTGGTCACGCTCGGCGTGTCGCTGCCGGTGTTTTTCACCGGGCTGCTGCTCGCCTACGTGTTCTATTTCCTGCTCGGCTGGGCGCCGTCGCCGATCGGCCGGCTCGACCCGGTGTTTTCGCCGCCGCCCACCGTGACCGGCTTCTATCTCGTCGACAGCCTGCTGGCGCGCGACTTCGGGCTCTTCCGCTCCAGCCTGGCGCAGATGGTGCTGCCGATGGCGACGATGGCGCTCTTCGTGCTGGCGCCGATCGCGCGGATGACGCGCGCCTCGATGCTGGCGGTGTTGTCCTCCGACTTCGTGCGCAGCGCGCGCGCCGCCGGGCTGGCGCCGCACACGGTGCTCGTCACCTACGCGCTGCGCAACGCGCTGCTGCCGGTGCTGACCACGCTCGGCATGGTGTTCGGTTTCATGCTGGGGTCGAGCGTGATCGTGGAAAAAGTCTTCGCCTGGCCCGGCGTGGGCGCCTACGCGCTGGATGCGCTGCAAGCGTCCGATTACGCGCCGGTGCAGGGCTTCGTGCTGGCGATGGGCGTGCTCTTCGTGCTGCTCAATCTGCTGGTCGATCTGGCCTACACGCTGGCCGATCCGCGCGTGAGCATCGAGGGATGAACCTGCGCACCGTCCGCCACGTGCTTGCCGACAACCCCTTGTCGGCGGTCGGCGCCGCGCTGGTGCTGCTGCTGGTGGTGGTGGCCATCGCCGGGCCGAGCCTGGCACCCTACGACCCGCTGGCGAGCAACGCCGCGGCCGCGTTGCAGCCGCCGTCGGCCGCGCACTGGTTTGGCACCGACTCGCTCGGGCGCGACATCTTCTCGCGCGTGTTGGTGGCCACCCGGCTCGATCTGGCGATTGCGCTGTCGGCGGTGGTGGTGTCGTACACGGTGGGTGTGGCGCTCGGGCTGGCGGCCGGCTACCGCGGCGGGCTGACCGACCGCATCGTGATGCGGCTGGCGGACACGATCATGGCCTTTCCGCTCTTTGTGCTGGCGATGGGCATCGTCGCCGCGCTCGGCAATACGGTTGCCAACATCGTGCTCGCGACCGTCGTGATCAACCTGCCCTTCTACATCCGTCTGGCGCGTGCCGAGGCCAACGTGCGGCGCAACGCCACTTACATCGAGGCCGCACGCCTGGCCGGCAACACCGACCTGCGGATTATGGCCGTGCACCTCTTTCCCAACGTGCTGCCGCCGACCATGGTGCAGGTGAGCCTGAACATGGGCTGGGCGATCCTCAACGCGGCGGGGCTGTCGTTCATCGGACTGGGCGTGCGCCCGCCCACGCCAGAGTGGGGGATCATGGTCGCCGAGGGCGCGACCTACATCATCAGCGGCGAATGGTGGATCGCGCTCTTCCCCGGCGCGGTGCTGATGCTGGCGGTGTTCGCGTTCAACCTGCTGGGCGACGCGCTGCGCGACATCTTCGACCCGCGGCGGAGGATCTGACCGTGGCGCCGCTGCCGCTGCTCGAGATCGACCGCCTGTCGCTGCAGTTCCGCACCCGCGACGGCGTGGTGCACGCGCTGCGCGAGGTGAGTCTGCGCATCGAGCGCGGCGAGATCGTCGGCCTGGTGGGCGAATCCGGCTCCGGCAAGAGCGTGTTGTCCTACGCGCTGCTCGGCATCTCCGACCGCGCGGCGCGTATTACCGGCGGCGCGGCGCGCTTCGGCGGGATGGACCTGCTGGGCGCCACGCCGGCGGAACTGGTCGACCTGCGCGGGCGCGAGGTGTCGATGATCTTCCAAAGCCCGCGCACCGCGTTGAACCCGATCCGCGCCGTGGGCCGCCAGATCGAAGACGTGCTGCGCCGGCATGCCGCGGTGCGCAGCGAAGACCTGCGCGAGCGTGCCGTGCAGGCGCTGCGCGAGGTGGCGATTGCCGACCCCGAGCGACGCTATGCGGCCTATCCGTTCGAGCTGTCCGGCGGCATGTGCCAGCGCGTGATGATCGCGCTCGCGCTCGCCTGCCGCCCCGCGCTGTTGATTGCCGATGAGCCGACCACCGGGCTGGACGTGACCACGCAAGCCGCGGTGATGGACTTGATCGTGCAACTGGCGCGCGAGCGGCAGATGGCCACACTCTTCATAACGCATGACCTGGGGCTGGCGGCGGACTATTGCGACCGCATCGTGGTGATGCATGCCGGCCAGGTGGTGGAGTCCGCGCCCGCCGCGCAGCTCTTCGCCGCGCCGCGCCACCCCTACGCCGCGCGCCTGCTCGCCTCCACCCCGCGCGAAGACACCGTGCTCGACGCGCTGGCCCCCATCGCCGGCAGCCTGCCCGACCTGCGCCGCGCCGACTTGCCCGCCTGCCGCTTTGCCGAGCGCTGCGAACGCGCCAGCGCCCGCTGCCGCAGCGAAGCGCCGCCGCTGGACGCCGAAGCCGAGCACGCAGTGGCCTGCTGGCATCCGCTCGATCAACCCTCGCCCGCATCAGCGGGAGAGGGTGGCCGCGCAGCGGCCGGGTGAGGGCGCTTTGACCCAGCGTTCGGCACAAGACTTTCGATGAGCACCCCACCCCTCCTCCAAGTCGAAGACCTCACCCGCCGCTTCCCGGTCGCCGGCCGGCGCGGCGCGGAGTTGCACGCGGTGGCCGATCTGTCCTTCACCCTCCAGCCCGGCGAGAGCATCGGCTTGGTCGGCGAATCCGGCTGCGGCAAATCCACGCTGGTGCGCATGCTCGCGCGCCTGCTGGACGTCACCGAAGGCCGCATCGAGTTCGACGGCAAGGACATCGGCGCCGTGCCCGCCGCGCGGTTTGCGCGCCACCCGCTGCGCGGCGCGATCCAGATGGTGTTCCAGGACCCGACCGACAGCCTGAACCCGCGCTTCACCGCGCACGACACCATCGAAGAGCCGCTGCGCCTGCTCGGCACGCTGCCCGCGTCGGCGCGCGCCGCGCGCGTGCGCGAGGTGGCCGCACAGGTCGGGCTGCCGGCCGAACTGCTGCCACGGCTGCCGCATCAACTGTCCGGTGGGCAGAAAGCGCGGGTCGGGCTGGCGCGGGCGCTCGCCCTGTCGCCGCGCCTGCTGATCCTCGATGAGCCGACCGCCGCGCTCGATGTCTCCGTGCAGGCGGTGGTGCTGCAACTGCTCGCGCGGCTGCGGCGCGAGCTGGGCCTGGCCTATCTCTTCGTCTCGCACGACCTGAACGTCGTGCGGCTGCTGACCGACCGCGTGCTGGTGATGTATCTGGGCAAGCTTGTCGAAAGCGGCCCGGTGGCCGACGTGCTGGCGCAGCCGCGCCACCCCTACACGCAGGCGCTGGTCTCCGCCATCCCCGGCCGCGCCGGCGAGCGCATTCGCCTGCCCGGCGAAGTCAAAAGCCCGATCGACCCGCCGCGTACCCTGTGCCGCTTCCATGGCCGCTGCCCCCGCGGCGAAGACCGCTGCGCCCGCGAAGCCCCCCCGCTGCGCCAGGTGGCGCCGGGGCATTGGGCGGCGTGTCACTTTGCGTAGACGGTGCGATTGATGGCACAGTCCCGCGCGCGCCAAATCAAGCCCTCGCCCGCATCAGCGGGAGAGGGTGCGAGCGAAGCGAGCGGGTGAGGGCGCCCTGACTCCCACGCTCACTGCCGCCGCAACATCCTTTTCTCTGTAACGCCGACCGATCCTCCACCCCATGGGCAAACTCGTAGCCCTCCACCCCACCACCACCCCCGCGCCCACGCCCAACCTCGCCGCGCAGGTCTACGAGCGCATCAAGGCCGAGATCTTCGATTTCCGCCTCCTCCCCGGCGAGCGCTTCAGCGAAAACGAAATCGCCGCCCGCATGCAGGTCTCGCGCACGCCGGTGCGCGAGGCGCTGTACCGGCTCGAGCGCGACGGCTATCTGGAGGTGCTGTTCCGCAGCGGCTGGCGCGTGCGTCCGCTGGACTTCGCGCAACTGGACGAGCTGTACGACCTGCGCATCGTGCTGGAACTCGCCGCCGTGCGCCGCCTGTGCGAGCAGGCCGAGCCGCCGCCACTGGCGGAGCTAAAGCGCATATGGCTGATCCCCGTCGCCGAGCGCGAAACCGACGGCCTCACCGTCGCCCGCTGGGACGAGGAATTTCATCAAGGCCTGGTCGCCGCCACCGGCAATCGCGAGATGGCGCGTATGCATCTGGAGGTGACCGAGAAGATCCGCATCGTGCGGCGGCTGGACTTCACCCAGCGCCCGCGCATCGAAGCCACCTATGCCGAGCACGCCCGCATTCTGCGCGCCGTGCTCCAGCGCAAGAGCGATCAGGCGCAGTTGCTGCTGCGCGCCCACATCGAAGCCAGCAAAGCCGAAGTCCGCAAGATCACCGTGCACATGCTGTACGAGGCGCGGCGGGGGCAGGAAAATGCGGGGCAGCGGCAGTCGCGAATTTGAACGATCGCGAAGCCGACGGAAGTCGGGATGCGCGCGGAGTGATGCCGTAAGTCGATGCCGGCCCTTTGTGAAGGGGGCGGGTGTTGTTAGTATCCCAAGAGACCGCTATGCGTTCTCGTAAGCGCATGACTCTCAGGGAGATTCCGGGATGTCGTGCGCCAGGTTATCCAGCAGCGGCCAGGTTAGTCGCCTTGGTTATCGGCCATGCCGGGTTCACGAAATCAAGTTAGGCCGCACAACCAGCACCCGCACCGCTCCGCACCCGCGTGGACAAGCTCATCTTCGTTCTAGTCGTATCAGCAGCCGTGCTGGCCCCATTTGCGGTTGGCGTGGTCTACTTCGTGAAGGCGTCCCCTGGGTCATCGCTTGGTCTTCGGCTGGCAACATCAGGGTACGGCCCAGCGATTGGGGTCATCTTCCTGTTTGTAGCTACTCTCTGGCCAGAATCGCACCAGTACAACGCGAAAGGAACCAGTCTTCTACTGCAGTTACAGTGCATTCCGCTTCTGCTGGCTGTAGCCTCGCTTGCTATGTATCCGGGTTCGCGAAGGCTGCACGTGCTGCTCGTCCCAATCAGCTTCGCCTTGTGGGCCTTGACCTTCGGCATGTCCTGGCTATTAGTGCATGGCAAGTAGTCGCCACACATCGCGAGTGCGGCCTAACCCCTCGGTCAACCTGACCCGCTACGGCAGGCTTTGTAAGCCCGGCCTGTGGCACATGGTGCATCATCACAGGCCGGGCTTACAAAGCCTGCCTCCGCGGGCAGGTTACCTCGAACGTTAGGCCTCTCATGCTCGCCGATTCCCGCACCGCACCGATGAAGACGCCGGAGTACGAGAGCGCGCAGGCTGCCTTTTGCGACGGGAGTGTTGTGACAGCACCTCGAGAGCATCTACAACGCTACCTGTTGGCAATCTCCCGCAACGCAACTTTTGATGATGCCATTCAGTCGCGTGACAATGTTCAAGTCGTAACCTTGAACCACCTAATCCTGCAGCGACACATTGACGAACTTGAACGAAGAAGCAAGTGGCTCCAATGGCTTGTAGTGGTACTCACGGTTGCCTCCTTGTTCGGAACCGTCGTTCAGTCCTGGCTAGCATATAGGGCTGAAGCCAGAGCTGAAGGTGAACTCCGTATAGGCAGCGCACAGCAGCAAGGCCACCTACCGGTCACCAAGTCGTTGCCTGCAGTGTCGAGTAACGCAGGTAGTGCAGCCGCCAGCCCAACAAGCTCGCCGAAGCAAAGCAAATGAGCCAGCAGCTTTTGCCGGAGAGGCCTAACCACTCGGTCAACCGGACCCGCTACGGCAGGCGGCGTAAGGCTGGCGCGCAGCGGCTCCGCCACTGTCGCGCACCAGCCTTACGCCGCCCGCCTCCGCGGGCCGGTTACCTCGAACGTTAGCCGTCAAATGGATCCGAACGCGTACATCTCAATTCTGCGCCGCACAGGCGCGGTTCTCATCGCAGTGGGGGCCGTCGACATCGCAGCCATGGTCTATTGCATGGTGAACGGTATCTCGTATTCGTCGAGCCTGAATGTCTTCGCTGTTGTGGCTGGTGTCTTTCTTGTGCGCGGCAGTTTGGCGGCTGCCAGCCTTGTCCGATGGTTCTCGGTGTTTTCCTTGGCGGTTCTGTGTGCGCTGGCGCTCGCGTGGCCGGTCTTGCAACCATTCGATCTCACGCTTACTCAGGTTCGAGTGAGTCCAAGTGCGTCTGCTCTTTCTGTGTTGGTTGTCGCTGCAGCAATCGGCCTCTTCGCATGGCTTCAACGCCAGCTGGGTAAGCCACCTGTTCTTGCAGCAACGCTCGCTGCTGGGCGAAAGGTCCGCAGCATGAAGTTTCCCGCTGTTGCAGGTTTGGTACTTGTAGCACTCGCTGCAATCGTTTTTCCGCTCATGCTCAGCGGGGAGGCTGGTAACAAGGCCCGAGCGATAGCGCAAGGGCAACTAGGCGCTGGCTACAAGTATCACGTCACCTCAATGAGCTTTTCATCAACCAGCAGTGGAACCTCTGGCTCAGCGCGTGTCATCGCGTGGAACGAAAGAGAAGTACGGGTCGTTCCAGTGGAGTGGAGCGAATGACGGCTAACCCGGCGCTCGTTCGGACTGGCCGCCTGCGGCGTCCAGCCGCACAGCTTTCACGTTAGGCCTCGCATCCCACGCCATCGGCGACAATCCTGCTCTAAGCCTTCGACCGGAGCGTGCTGCATGGAACTCACCGCCGTCCTTACCCCTGCCGACGAGGGCGGGTACATCGCCCTCAACCCGGAGACGGGAACCACCACCCAGGGGGAGACCGTGGAGGAAGCGGTCGCGAATCTGCGCGAAGCAACCGCCCTGTACTTGGAAGAGTTTCCCCTGGTCTCACGTGGCCACCCCGTAGTCACAACCTTCAGCCTCCCGGCGCATGCCTAAGCTCCCTCGCGTCTCTGGCGCAGAGGCACTCAAGGCACTTCAGCGGCTGGGCTTCGAGAAGGTTCGCCAAAGTGGCAGCCATGTAGTTGCTCGCAAAGGATCCAAGGGCTGCGTCATCCCCATGCACGGCGAACTGAAGGTTGGCACCTTGGCTGGTCTTCTTCGGCAAGCAGACGTTTCGCCCGAAGACTTCATCGCTAACCTGTAAGGCGAGGCCTAACCCCTCGCTCAAGCTGACCCACTACGGCAGCCGTCGCTTGGCCGCTCCAGGCGCATGTGGTAGCTTGCCTTCCGCGGCCAAGCGCCGTCTGCCTCCGCGGGCAGCTTAGCTCGAACGTTAG
>JAJTHJ010000368.1 GCA_021298875.1 Burkholderiales bacterium
CCTTCAAGCCGCGCTGCACCGCATGGGCGACGATCTTGCTCGCGACGTTGGCGCTGACGTTGGCGGCACCCGCGGCCTTGACCGCGGCGATGGCGGCGGCGCGCAGCGCGTCGATCTGGCTCGCGGCGGGGTAACCGAGTTCGACGTCGAAGCTCACGTCGTCCCCGGAAACTTTTACGTTGCGCACGCAGCGGGCCGTGACGAAATCCTTACCAGTGTTGGGGTCGACGACGGACTTCAGGGCGGTAGTGACTTGGTCGGAGGTAAGTGCCATTGGTTTAGTCGCGACGAGAGAGCTGCAAGCCGCATCATCCAACATTTGTCGTTCGCTTAGACTCGGTAGCGATACGGTCTTTCCCTCGACGCGCAATGCCCCGCACGCTCTTCGTCACCACCGCCCTGCCCTACGCCAACGGCCCGCTGCACATCGGGCACGTGATGGAGGACATCCAGGCCGACATCTGGGTGCGCGCGCAGCGGATGGCGGGGAACGCCGTGCACTTCGTCTGCGCCGACGACGCACACGGCGCGCCGATCATGATCGCCGCCGAGCGCGCCGGCAAAACGCCCAAACAGTTCACCGACGAGGTCTTCGCCGGCCGCCGCGCCTACCTGGACGGTTTTCTGCTGTCCTACGACCACTGGCACAGCACCGAGTCGCCGGAAAACACCGAGCTGTCGCAGTCGATCTACCTCGCGCTGCGCGCGGCGGGGCTGACGGCCACGCGCACGGTCGAGCAGTTTTTCGACCCGGTGAAGGGCATGTTCCTGCCCGACCGCTACATCAAGGGCGAGTGCCCCAAGTGCGGCGCGAAGGACCAGAACGGCGATTCTTGCGAGGTCTGCGGCTCGGTCTACGCGCCGACCGACTTGAAGAACCCGTACTCGGTGCTGTCCGGCGCCACGCCGGAACTGCGCTCGTCCGAGCACTTTTTTTTCAGCCTGTCCGACCCGCGCTGCGTGGAGTTTCTGCGCGAGTGGACGGCGAGCCGCAACCGGCACGGCGAGCCGCGCCTGCAGCCCGAGGTCTACGCCAAGACGCAGGAGTGGCTGGGCCCCGACGGCAAGGGCTTGGCCGACTGGGACATCTCGCGCGATGCGCCGTACTTCGGTATCCCGATCCCCGACGCACCCGGCAAGTACTTCTATGTGTGGCTGGACGCGCCGATCGGCTACCTGGCGTCGCTGAAGAGCTACTTCGATAGCGGCAAAGCGGCGGCGAACGGCGAGCCGCGCAGCCTCGAGGAGTTCGTCGCCGCGCCGGAGGTGGAGCAGATTCACTTCATCGGCAAGGACATCGTCTACTTCCACACGCTGTTCTGGCCGGCGATGCTGCACTTTTCCGGTCGCAAGGTGCCGGACAACGTGTACGTGCACGGCTTCCTCTCGATCGGCGGCGAGAAGATGAGCAAGAGCCGCGGCACGGGGCTGGACCCGTTGAAGTACCTGTCGCTCGGCATGAACCCCGAATGGCTGCGCTACTACATCGCGGCCAAGCTGAACGGCCGGGTCGAGGACGTCGAGTTCACGCCGGAGGATTTCATCGCGCGGGTGAACTCCGATCTGATCGGCAAGTACGTGAACATTGCGAGCCGAGCGGCGAAGTTCATCAACGAGTACTTCGATGGAATCCTGCTGGACGTACCTAAGGAGTCGGAGCTCGGCTCGTATCTGCCGACGACGGCGGCGGGTCAGCTCGGAGGTCACACGGCGCGAATCGATCTGCTTAACGAGGCGAAACGCACTGGTTTGGAAGTCGCTCAGGATTACGAGCGCCGGGAGTACGGCAAGGCGATTCGGAGCTTGATGCAATTGCTCGATAGCTGCAACGAGTACATTGACCAGCAGAAACCTTGGCTGCTGGCCAAGGACAAGAATCATCACCCGCGGTTACATGCGGTGTGTACCGTCGCACTGAACGTCTTTCGAGTCGCGGCGATCTGCCTCGCCCCGGTACTGCCCGCCACCGCAAGTCGCGTAGCACGCGAGTTGTTCGGCATGGAGCGCGACTTTGTCTGGGCCGACCTCGATGCGAAGGTCGAGCGCATTGCGCCGTACAAGCACCTGATGACGCGGGTGGATGCGAAGCAGTTGGAGGCGTTGTTCGAGCCGGCGAGCGAAGCGAAGGAAAAAGCGCCCTCACCCCGGCCCTCTCCCGCTGATGCGGGAGAGGGAGAAAAGAAAAAGCCCTCACCTGCCAATGCAGGGCAGGGCGCGCAGACAAAACCCTCGCCCGCATCAGCGGGAGAGGGTGGCGCGCGCAGCGCGCCGGGTGAGGGCAAAGGGCCTCCCAAATCGCTGATCGACCTGGCCCGCGAGCTGCGCCGTACCCAGACCAACGCCGAAGCCTTGCTCTGGCAGTTGCTGCGCGACGGCCGCTTAAACGGCGCCAAGTTCCGCCGCCAACACCCGCTCGAAGTCAACGGCGAGCGCTTGATCCTCGACTTCTACTGCGACAGCGCTCGGCTCGCAGTCGAGCTGGACGGCGGCCAGCATGCAGATGCCCATGCGCGAGACATGGAGCGCGACCGGTTATTGGCGGCGCAGGGCGTGCGGGTCGTACGCTTTTGGAACAGCGATGTTTTGCAAAACACCGAGGGCGTGTTGATGCTGCTGACCCAAGCCGTGGCACCGCTCGCCCTCACCCCCGGCCCCTCTCCCGCTGATGCGGGCGAGGGGAGTCAACACATCACCATCGACGACTTCACCAAGGTCGATCTGCGCATCGCCCGGATCGTCAACGCCGAGACGGTCGAGGGCGCGGCCAAGCTACTGAAGCTCACGCTGGATGCCGGCGAGGGCGAGCATCGCACCGTATTCGCCGGCATCAAGTCCGCGTACGCGCCGGAGCAGCTGGTGGGCAAGCTCACCGTGCTGGTCGCCAACCTCGCGCCGCGCAAGATGAAGTTCGGTGTCAGCGAAGGCATGGTGCTGGCCGCCGGCCACGCCGACGAGAAGGTGCAGCCCGGCGTCTACCTGCTTGAGCCAGATCAGGGCGCGCAGCCGGGCATGCGCGTCAAATAGGCGCTTCGTCCCACCGCTGCGCTAGCGGCGCCGTTGCCCCGTGCTCGACACCCTGCGCAATTCCCTCGCGAGCCTGCGGCTGGCGCCGTTCCGCCCGCGCCTGCTCGACTGCCTGCACGACTACTCGCGCGACAAGCTGCTGCGCGACCTGGCCGCGGGGGTCACCGTCGGCGTGGTCGCACTCCCGCTGGCGATGGCTTTTGCCATCGCCTCGGGGGTCAAGCCCGAAGCGGGGCTCTTCACCGCGATCTTTGCGGGCTTCCTGATCTCCGCGCTCGGCGGTTCGCGGGTGCAAATCGGCGGGCCGGCGGGGGCGTTCATCATGATCGTCTACGGGATCGTCGAGCGCTACGGGCTGGCCAATCTGCTGATAGCCACCATGCTGGCGGGCGTGCTGCTGTTTGCGATGGGCTTGTTTCGCCTCGGGCAGTTCGTGCGCTTTGTCCCGGTGTCGATCGTGATCGGCTTCACCAACGGCATCGCGGTGCTGATCATGCTGTCGCAGGTCAAGGACGCGCTGGGCCTGGCGATCGACAAGATGCCGGCGGACTTTTTCCATCAGATCGGCGCGATCGCGACCAGCCTGCACACCGTCAACTGGCAGGCGGCGGCGCTGTGCGCGGGGTCGCTGGCGATCGTGCTCGTCTGGCCCAAGTCCTACGCGATGGGCCACGTGCCCTGGCGGCGCTGGATCGCGCACGTACCCGGCACCATCGTCGCGCTGGCGGCGGCCACCGCGGCCGCGAGCCTGCTGCATCTGGACGTGGAGACCATCGGCAGCAAGTTCGGCGGCATTCCGCAGTCGCTGCCCAGCCTGCAATTGCCGGACTTCTCCTGGGAGACGGCCAAGCAGCTCTTCGCCCCGGTGCTGACCATTGCGGCGCTGGGCGCCATCGAGTCGCTGCTGTGTGCGCGCGTGGCGGACAACATGATCGACGACCGCCACGATCCCAACCAGGAGCTGATGGCGCAGGGGATTGCCAACTTCGTGGCACCCCTGGCGGGCGGCATCCCCGCCACCGGCACCATCGCGCGCACGGTGACCAACGTCAAGAGCGGCGCGGCGAGCCCGATCAGCGGCATGGTGCACGCCGCCGCGCTGCTGGCGATCCTGTTGGCGGCGGCGCCGCTCGCCAACGGCATTCCGCTCGCCGCGCTGGCGGCGATCCTGCTCTTCGTCGGCTGGAACATGGGCGAGTGGCGCGAGTTCGCGCGGCTGCGCCACTTTGCGCTCACCTACCGGACGATCCTGCTCGCGACCTTCTTGCTGACCGTCGTGTTCGACCTCACGGTGGCGGTCGAAGTGGGTCTCGTGCTGGCGGTGCTGTTCTTCATCTACCGGATCACGCAATTGACGCGGGTGGAGCCGCTTGCGCTCGATCTGGCGGGCGTGGAGGCGTACCGGCTGCAAGGGTCGCTGTTCTTCGGCTCGGTCGGCAAGCTGGAAGAACTGACCGACCCGGCGCGCCACCGGAGCGAGGACGCGGCGCGGGTGATCGTGCTCGACTTTACCGCGCTGCTGTCGCTCGACACCACGGGGCTGGAGACGCTCGACAGCCTGCGCCGGCAACTGGCCGAGCGCAGCGGAACGCTGATCGTGGCGGGCGCGGGCGGGCAGCCGCTGTCGCTGCTCAAGCGCTCGGGATTCGTCGAGCGCATCGGCGCGGAGAACATGGCGGCGGACCTCGCTGCGGCAAAGGCGCGCGCCGGCGCCTGCCTGGCCACCGCACAGCCGCGTCCGTAAGCCTGGCGCTGCCCGCCGGCGCGGCGGCGGTCAGGCGCCGCCGCTGGTGCGCGGGTCGTCCTCGACCGCCGTGCCGACCACCCGGCCGTCGGCGCCAAAGACGACGACCAGCATCGCCGTCGTCGGGCCGTCGATAAAGCGCCACTCCCAGCGCCGCTGGCGTTGCAGCGCGAACTCGCGCTCGTAGCCCGGCCGTCCCAGCAACACGCGCACCTGCGCCGCGTCCATGCCGGGGCGCACCCGCTCGAGATTGGCCCGCGTCAGCAGGTTCTCGTAGCCGCTGTAGCGTCCCTGGGCATCGATGCGCAGCGCCAGCGTCGCCGCGCCCTCCGGCCCGAGCGGATACACCAGCACCTCGCCGCCGGCTTCGGCGCGCCGATCGTCCGGCGCGCCAAACACGCGCCGAACGTCCTCCGCGGTGGACTCACCTGCCTTGAGCCGCAACAGACGCAGATCTTCCACCGGCCGTCCTCCAGAGTCGCAGGCCGCCACCGTGAGGATCGCTGCCGCCATTGCCAGCCACCGCCAAACCGGAATCATCGTTGCGCCCTGCGTAGAATTCCTTTCAGTTTTGCACAGTTTCCCCCACCGGCCATGGCCTACGAATCCGACATCACCCGCTTCATCCGCGAGCTGAAGCAGAACAACCCGCAGATCGAAGGCAAGCAGCGCGAAGGCCGCGCGCTGTGGTGGGACAAGACGCTCGACCTCGACGAACTGCGCCGCCAGCGCGCCGCCCGCGTGCCGCAGAAGCCTTACGTCTACGACGTCGAGGGGGGCGAGTGAGCACCGTCGCCGCCGCCAACGAAGCGGAACTCGCCGCCCCACCCGAGGACTCCACGCTGCCGGTGGTCGACGGCGTGGCGCTGGCGCGCCTGTACGGCGAGCCGCTCTTTGCGCTGCCGCAGGACTTGTACATCCCGCCGGACGCGCTGGAGGTCTTTCTCGAAGCCTTTGAAGGCCCGCTCGATCTGCTGCTCTACCTGATCCGCAAGCAGAACTTCAACGTGCTCGACATCCCGATGGCCAAGGTGACCGAGCAGTACCTCGCCTACATCGAGCAGATTCGCAAGAGCAACCTCGAGCTCGCAGCCGAGTACCTGCTGATGGCCGCACTGCTGATCGAGATCAAGAGCCGGATGCTGCTGCCGGTGGTGCGCGCCGAGACCGGAGAAGAAGCCGCCGACCCGCGCGCCGAACTCGTGCGCCGGCTGGTCGAGTACGAGCGGATCAAGCTCGCTGCGGCGCGGCTGGACGAGCTGCCGCGTGCCGGGCGCGACTTTGCGCGCGCGCTAGTCGCCATCGAGCAGACGATGGCGCCGCGCCTGCCGGATGTGAACGTGGTGGACCTGCGCGCGGCCTGGCTGGAACTCATCAAGCGCGCCAAGCTGCACCAGCACCACCGGATCGGCCGCGAAGAGCTGTCGGTGCGCGAGCACATGAGCGTCATCTTGAAGCGCCTGCAAGGCGCGCGCTTCGTCGAGTTTGCCGACCTCTTCGACCCGACCCGCGGCGTGCCGGTGCTGGTGGTGCACTTCCTCGCGCTGCTCGAACTCGCCCGTGAGAGCCTGATCGACGTGACCCAGGCGGCGCCCTACGCGCCGATCTACGTGCGGTTGGCGTATACGCCGAGTTAGTGGGTTTGCATGGAGTTCGTGCGCTTCGTCGTCTCGCAAAACGACGGCGACTCCGGACGGCGGCAAGGTGACCTTGCCCCGGGAATCCGTATCGCATAGCCGCCCTCATGCGCTGGCCTGCCGAGCCTGATCGGCTTGCCAGATTTCCTCGAACCGCAGCGGGCTGACATAGCCCAGCGTCGAGTGCAGCCGGCTGCGGTTGTACCA
>JAJTHJ010000008.1 GCA_021298875.1 Burkholderiales bacterium
GCACGCTGCGCTCGACAAACACCGGCAGCGGCTTGCGCGTGCCGAAGGGCGAGGTGCCGCCGACCTGATAACCGGTGTGGCGCTGCGCCACTTCCGGCGTGCAAGGCTCGATCCGCTTGCGCTCGGCCTGCCGCGCCAGGTTCTTGGTAGAGACCTTGCGGTCGCCGTGCATCCGCACCAGCAGCGGGCGGGTGGCATCGTCCTGCATCACCAGCGTCTTGACCACCGCGTGCTTGGGCACGCCCAGCGCCTGTGCCGACACCGCCGTGCCGCCGTGCTCGACGTACTCGTAAACATGCTCGCCGAACGCGATGCCGCGCGCACGCAGCCAGGCGGTGGCGGGGGTTTCGGAGACGTGCTCGTGTTTGGGCATCGCCTTATCCCCGCGGATGGTGCTGGGCGTGCAGCGACTTGAGCCGCTCGCGCGCCACATGGGTGTAGATGGTCGTCGTGGAGATGTCGGCATGCCCGAGCAACAGTTGCACCACGCGCAAATCGGCGCCGTGATTGAGCAGGTGCGTGGCGAACGCATGCCGCAGGCCGTGAGGCGACAGCGGCGCGCCGATGCCCGCGCGCCGGGCATAACGCTTGATCAGGTTCCAGAACATCTGCCGGCTCATCGGCGCGGCGCGGCGGGTGACGAAGACCGCCTCGGCGGCGCGGTCCGCCAGCAGCGGGGGTCGCGCTCGCGCCAGGTAGCGTTGCAGCCAGTCGCGCGCCTCCTCGCCCAGCGGCACGATCCGCTCCTTGCTGCCTTTGCCGAGCACGCGCACCAGCCCGTCGTTGAGCGACACCTCGATCAAGCGCAGCCCGACCAACTCCGACACCCGCAGCCCGGTCGCGTACAGCAGCTCGAGCATCGCGCGGTCGCGCAGGCCGAGCGGCGTCTCCACATTGGGTGCAGCGAGCAGCGCTTCGACCTGCGCCTCCGACAGCGACTTGGGAAAGCGCGGCGGCCGCTTGGCGTTGACCAGCCGCAGCGTCGGGTCGGCGGCCAGCCGCCCGTCGCGCAGCGCCCAGCGGTAGTAGCGCCGCAGCGTGGCCAGCCGCCGGTTGGCCGTGCTGGCGCGCGCCACCGCGAACTGCGCGGCGAAGAAGGACTGCAAGTCCGCTTCAGTCGCGGCGGCGAGCGACCGCCCACCCAGGTGTTGCGCAAGCGCGGCCAGATCGCGCCGGTAGGCAGCCAGCGTGTTGGGCGCCAGCCCGTCTTCGAGCCAGATGGCGTCGAGGAAGGCGTCGATCTCGGCCTGCTCCCCCGCCACGGCGCGTCAGCCGCCCAGGAGGGCCTTCTTCAGATCCGCATCGGCCGGCTTCTCACCCAACCAGATCCGCAGCACCGCGGTGAGGAAGTCTTCGCCGGGAATCGGATTGCCGATCGGCTTGCCGTTGACCACCACGCGGGTGCCGGCATCGGGCAGGAACTCGAAGTTGATCGCATCGCCCTTCTTGGCCTCGCCGTGGGACTTGAGCGCCGCGGCCAGTGCGTCGGCCTGCGGCTTCATCGCTGCGATCTGCGCCTCGGTCGAGTTGTTGCGCAGCCCCTCGTTGAGCGACGAGGCAAACGTATCCGCATCGACGTCGCGCAGCATGCCGATTTGCACGCGGCGCGGCCCCTTCTGCGCCAGCAAGTCGGCAGCCGACTTGGACTTCTGCGGGACGTACAGCCCCGCCGCATAGACCTTGAAGATGGCGCGCTTGCGCACGCCCGCGCCGTTCAGTTGCAGCGTGGCGCCGCCGACCTGGATGCTCGGCTCGAATTTCACGCCTTCGACCTCGACCACCTGCGCGCCGGCGCCGGTGGCAACGGCCAGCCACAGGCCGGCAGCGGTGGCCAGAAACACTCGTTTGTTCATTGCGTTGTCTCCTTTTCGTGGTTAAGCGGGGCGGCACTGCGCCCCAGTCCCTTGGGCATCGGAAAGACGATTCCCTCCTCCACCCCCGGTAAATTGCGCACACTGGCCGCACCCAGCTCCTTCAGCCGCGCGAGCAATTGTTCGACCAGCAGTTCCGGCGCCGAGGCACCCGCGGTCACGCCCACGCGCTTGCGGCCTGCGACCCAGGCGGGATCGAGATCGTCGGCGCTGTCCACCAGATAGGCCGGGCGGCCAAAGCGCTCCGCCACCTCGCGCAGGCGATTGGAATTCGAGCTCGTCGGACTGCCGATCACAATCACCACGTCCACCTGCGGCGCCATGAACTTGACCGCGTCCTGCCGGTTCTGAGTGGCGTAGCAGATGTCGTTCATCTTCGGCTCGGCAATCTTGGGGAAGCGCGCTTGCAGCGCCGCGACCACCGCCGCCGCGTCGTCGAGCGACAGCGTGGTCTGCGTCACGTAGGCCAGCCGCTCCGGGTCGCGCACCTGCAGTGCGACGACGTCTTCCGGCGTTTCCACGAGGTAAATGCCGTCGTCGGCCTGGCCCATCGTGCCTTCCACTTCCGGGTGGCCGGCATGCCCGATCATCACGATCTCGCGGCCTTCGCGCCGCATCTTGGCGACTTCGACGTGCACCTTGAGCACCAGCGGGCAGGTGGCGTCGAACACGTTCAGCCCGCGCGCCTGCGCTTCGCGCCGCACTTCCCGCGACACCCCGTGCGCGGAAAACACCACGGTCGAGCCGGCCGGCACCGTATCCAGTTCCTCGACGAAGATCGCGCCCTTGGCCCGCAAATCGCACACCACGAACGTGTTGTGGACGATCTCGTGCTTCACGTAGATCGGCGCGCCGAACTTGGCGAGCGCGCGCTCGACGATCTCGATCGCCCGGTCCACCCCGGCGCAAAAACCGCGCGGCTGCGCCAAAACGACTTGCATCACAACACTCCGATCACGCGTACCGCAAACTGCACCGGCAGCCCGGCCAGCGGATGGTTGAAGTCCACCACCACGTGCTCGTCGTCCGCCTCCTTGAGCACGCCGCCCATCTGCACGCCGTCGGCCAGCACCAGCCGCACCACGTCGCCGGGCGCGTAGTCGGCATCGGTCTCGGTGTTGGCGTCGAAGAGCGTGCGGCTCAACCGCTGCACGAGCTCCGGGTTGCGGCTGCCGTAGGCCTCGCCGGCGGGCACCTCGAACTGTGCTTCAACGCCCTCATCCAGGCCAAGCAGCCGCTGCTCCAGCGGTGCGGCCAACTGGCCAGCGCCCAGTTGCAGCGTGGCTGGCCGCGCGTCGAAGGTGCTGAACACCTCGCGCCAGCGGTCGCCGTCGGCCACCGCCAGCCGGTAGTGAATAGTCACGTGGGAATCCGGCCCGATTTGCGCCATAGTTGGGGCATTCTAGCCAGAGGGGGCGCCATGTCGATCAAGGATTGGCCCGAGTCCGAACGCCCGCGCGAGCGCCTTCTGGCGCACGGTGCCGACACCCTCACCGAAGCCGACCTGCTGGCGATCTGCCTGCGCACCGGGCTACCCGGCCGCAGCGCGCTCGAGCTGGCGCGCGCGGCACTCGACCGCTTTGGCAGCCTACGCGGGCTGCTTTCGGCGCATCACGACGAGCTGATCGCCCTGCCCGGCTTCGGCCCGGCCAAGGCGGCGCAGTTAATCGCCGTGCTCGAACTCGCCCGCCGCGCGCTGAAAGAAGACGTGCGCGACGGCGACGTGCTCGCCACCCCGGCCAAGGTGCGCGAATACCTGCGCCTGTACTTCCTCGGCCGGCAGGACGAAGCCTTCGTCGCCCTGTATCTGGACGCGCAAAACCGCCTGCTCGAAGTCGAGGAACTGTTCCGCGGCACGCTCACGCAGACCAGCGTTTACCCGCGGGTGGTCGTGCGCGCCGCCCTGCGCCGCAACGCCGGCGCGGTGATCTTCGCCCACAACCACCCATCGGGCGTGGCCGAACCGAGCCGCGCCGACGAACTGCTGACCCACTCGCTGAAAGACGCGCTGGCGCTGGTCGAGGTACAGGTGGTGGACCACATCATCGTCACCGCCGGCAGCACGCTGTCCTTTGTCGAGCGCGGGCTGCTATGAGCCGCTCGGCTCAGTTTGCGCCGCGCCCGCGCGCTCACCTATAATCACGGGCTTTCGTCCCGCCGGGCCTGCCGGCGGCAAACCCACAGCTAAAGGAGTTCGCCGATGGCACGCGTGTGTCAAGTCACCGGCAAGAAGCCGATGGTCGGCAACAACGTCTCGCACGCCAACAACAAGACCAAGCGCCGCTTCCTGCCCAATCTGCAATACCGCCGTTTCTGGGTCGAGAGCGAAAAGCGCTGGGTCCGGCTGCGCCTGACCAACGCCGGCCTGCGCCAGATCGACAAGGTCGGCATCGATGTCGTGCTGGCCGACCTGCGCGCCCGCGGCGCCGCTTAAGGAGAACCGTCATGGCCAAAGGCGCCCGCGAAAAGATCAAGCTCGAATCCTCGGCCGGTACCGGCCACTTCTACACCGCCACCAAGAACAAGCGCACCACGCCCGACAAGCTGGCGTTCATGAAGTACGACCCGGTGGCGCGCAAGCACGTCGAGTACAAGGAAACCAAGCTCAAGTAGTCGGGGCGGTTTCCACCAGCAAAAGGCCCGGCCATGGCCGGGCTTTTTGTTTTTCCCCACTCGTCGCGTCAGGCCTGCACCGGCGCGTACGAGCGCATCCGCAGCGCGATTCTTTGCAGTGCCTGATCGCCGCTCGCCTCCGCCTTGGCGATCCATTGCTCCAACTGCGCCAGCATCTGCTCGCGCGAGGCCGAGGACTTGCCCCACACGCCGGCGAGCTCCGCACGCATCTCGACCAGCGTCTTCAGCGCGCGGCTTTGGGCCAGCAGTTCGCGCAGCGTTTGCTGCTCCGCCGGCGGCAATGCGGAAACATCGCCCTTGCGCAGCCAGCGCTTCAGCCGTGCAAACCGGCTGCGCTCGGCGGGAGGCAGCGGCAGCGCGCGCAGTTCGGCGCGCAGCGTGCGGCGCACGCCGCGCGCGTAGCGGGCCAGGATGTCGTAGCGGTTGGCGATCACCGCTTGCAGCGTCTGCGCGTCCACGTTGCGCGGCTCGGCGATCTTGGGCACCGGGGCCCGGCGCAGCACCTTGGCCAGGCCCAGCGCCGAGAGAATCTGGATGTAGCCCCAACCGCTATCGACCTCGTACCACTTGACCGAGAACTTGGCGCTGGTGGCATAGGTGTGGTGGTTGTTGTGCAGTTCTTCGCCGCCGATCCAGAGGCCGAGCGGCGAGATGTTGGTGCTGGCGTCCGGCGAGTCGAAGTTGCGGTAACCCCAGTAGTGGCCGATGCCGTTGATGATGCCGGCGGCGTGGAACGGAATCCACATCATCTGCACCGCCCATACCGCGAGCCCCGCCCAGCCGAACAGGATCATGTCGATGCCGACCATGATCCCCACGCCCTGCCAGGCAAAGCGCGAATACACGTTGCGCTCCAGCCAGTCGTCCGGCGTGCCGTGGCCGTAGCGGGCGAGCGTCTCGGCGTTGTTGGACTCGGCGATGTACAGCTCCGCGCCCTGCCACAGCACGGTGTTGATGCCGCGCGTCTGCGGGCTGTGCGGGTCTTCGGGCGTCTCGCACTTGGCGTGGTGCTTGCGGTGAATCGACGCCCACTCCTTGGTCTGCATGCCCGTGGTCAGCCACAGCCAGAAGCGGAAAAAGTGCGCCACCGCCGGGTGCAGGTCCAGCGCGCGGTGCGCCTGGCAGCGGTGCAGGTAGATCGTCACCGCGGCGATGGTGATCTGCGTCATCGCCAGCATGGCGAGGACGACCTGCCACCAAGTCAAGTTGAGCAGGCCACCATCGAGAAATTCAAGCAGGTACATCAGGTGCTCCAGAAGGGTCCAGTAAGTTCATCCGCGGGCGATGCTCCGGATCGCGTGCCGGGACATTTTGAGCCAAATCAATTCCGAGCAGGGGACTCGGGCAAACCCCTGCCAACAATCCGTATATCCCGCTGCGGGAAGGGGATTTCAATGCCTTCCGCGCGCAGCCGGCGCAGGATTTCTCGGTTCACGTCGGAGGTGACGTTCAGCCTGCCATTGGCGGGGTCGGCGATCCAGAACATCAGGCTCAGGTTTAGTCCGTCGGCCCCAAAGCCGGCCAAGGCAGCCGCGGGCGGCGGCTCGGCCACCACGCGGTCGACGGTTCGCGCGGCATCGACCAAAATGACCAGTGCTTGGTCAACGTCGGTCGCGTAGCTCACCTGCACGTCCACGCGCAACATCACCTCGGGATTGCTGTAGCTCAGGTTGACCACGGGCTCGGCCACCAGTTTCTCGTTGGGAATGATCGCCTCGTGGCCGTCGACGCCGCGCAGCACGGTGTAGCGGGCCTTGATGTCGGTGACCTTGCCCGTGTACTTGTCCACCGTGATCATGTCGCCGATGCGCAGGCTGCGATCCATCAAAATGATGAAGCCGCTGACGTAGCTGCTGGCGATTCGCTGCAGACCGAGGCCGAGGCCGACACCGAGCGCGCCGCCGAAGACCGACAGCACCGTCAGGTCAATCCCCGCCAGCGACAACGACAGCAGCACCGCGACCAGGATCAGCAGCGCACGCGCCAGTCGCGCAAGCACGGCGCGCACGTTGGCGTCGAGCGCCTGCGCATGCAGCAGCCGCGCCTCCAGCGCCGAGCCGGCCCACAACGCCGCCAGCAGCGTGAGCAACACGGTGACGACACCCACGCCGAGATCCCAAAGCGACACGCGGGCCGCGCCCACTGGCAATTCGATCGCTTCCAGCCAGCCGATCACGTGCGCCGACCAGCCGGTCATGTGCAGCGCCACGCCGATCCAAATCGCCAAGGCCAGCCAGCGCTCAAACGGCCCGAGCCAGTGCACCCGCGGTAGCGCCCGCCGCAGCGCATACACCAGCAGGCGAATCAGCGCCATCGCGCCAAACAGCACCAGCGCCGTGCGCAGGACGCGGGCGTCCGCCGTGCGCTTGACGAGGCCGGCCCAAACCATCGCGCCGCTCGCCACCCACAGCACGAACATCGCCGTCACCGGAAACGCAAGGCGGCGGAAGCCTTCGATGGAAAAGCGCAGCGCATCGGACGGCGAGGCCGCATCGCCCAGCGCAGCCAATCGGTCGCGGGCGTGGCGGCGCACCCGTTGGGCCACGAGCCAGCCCACGGCAACCGCCACGACGATCGCCAACACCGACCACAACACGCGCGGCTGCGCAAGGCCGTCGCCCAAAACCTCGAGCAATTCCTGCAATGGGGTCCCGTTCATCGCCGGCGCTCCAGCACTGCGGCAAAGAAGCCGTCGGTGCCGTGCAGGTGCGGCAGCATCGTGAACCACGGTGCGAAGCGCTGCGCCTCCGGCACCGCGATGCCCTGCGCCTGCAAGACCTCGGCGGCCGGCAACAGCGCAAACTGCGGTTGCTCGCCGAGAAACTCCTCGATCACCTCCTGATTCTCCAGCGTCAACAGCGAGCAAGTGGCATACACCAGCCGCCCACCCGGCTTGAGCATCCGCGCCGCCGCGCGCAGCACGCTGCGCTGCACGGCGTTGACGCGGGCGAGTTCGGCTTCGTCGAAGCGCCACTTCAGATCCGGGTTGCGCCGCAGCGTGCCGCTGCCCGAGCACGGCGCATCGACCAGCACGCGGTCGATCTTGCCGGCCAGCCGCTTCACGCGGGTGTCGTTCTCGCTGGCGATCGCCACTGGGTGCACGTTGGACAGGCCCGCGCGCGCCATGCGCGGTCCCAGTCCGGCGAGCCGCTTGGCGTGGATGTCGAAGGCGTACAGGCGCCCGGTCGAGCGCATCAACGCGCCCAGCGCGAGCGTCTTGCCGCCGGCACCGGCGCAGAAGTCCACCACCATTTCGCCGCGCTTCGGTTGCACCAGCCGCGCGATCAACTGACTGCCTTCGTCCTGCACCTCGATCAGCCCGTCGCGGTACAGCGGCCAGCGGGTCAAGCCCGGCTTGTCGAACAGGCGTATGCCCTCGGGCGAAACCGCGGTCGGCTGCGCGGCGAGCGGCGCGTGCTCGCGCGTGGGTTGGCGCAGTTCGGCCAGCACCGCGTCGCGCTGCGTCTTCAGCGTGTTCACGCGCAGGTCGAGCGGCGCGGCTTCGGTGAGCGCCGCCAGCAGCGGCTCGGCGTCGTGGTACTGGGCGGTGACGCGTTGGAAGAGCCACAGCGGTACTTCGGCACGCACGGTCGCCGGCGCCGTATCGAGCTTCAGTGCGAGGGCATGGCGCACCGCGCGTTCGTCGCCGCGCAGCGCGCGTGCGTCGAGCGCGCCCAAGCCGTGTTGGCGCGCGAGCGTCACCAGCGCCACCAGCCGCGGCGCGCGTGCCGGCAGCGCGGGCTGCATCTGCCACTTGAGGCTCGCCAGATGGCGCAGTGCGTAGAAGCAACCCTCCGCGATCAGCCCGCGGTCGCGCTGGCCGAGCTTGGGATGCATCTTGAAGTAGCGCGACATCGCCGCATCGGCGGGGCCTTCGAAGCGCAGCACCTGCGCCAGCAGCGCGGCGAGGCTGTCGACGACGAGGGAGGTGATGCGGGGGGTGTTCATTGGAATGTCGCCGACATGTACGAAGCGATCGAGGTTGCCCGCACCAAAGCACCCTCACTCGCTCGCTTCGCTCGCACCCTCTCCCGCTGATGCGGGCGAGGGTTTTGTCCCCTCGCACGCATCAGCGGGAGCGGGGCGGGGGTGAGAGCAATGCCATAGCCCATCACGGCACCAGTATCGTCACACGCTCAGCCACATCGGCATCGACCACCGCCCGACCTCGCTCCAGCCGCACCCGCCCTTCGAGCAATAGGCGCACGCACACCGGCAACAACCGATGCTCCTGCTCCAACACGCGCGCGGCGAGTGTGTCTTCGGTATCGCCCGCCCGCACCGGCACCGCCGCCTGACCGACGATCGCGCCACTATCGACCGTCGCCGAAACGAAGTGCACCGTGCAACCATGCACGCGCACACCGGCCGCGAGCGCTTGGCGGTGCGCGGCCAGTCCGGGAAAGCTCGGCAGCAAGGACGGATGAATGTTCACCAGCCGCCCCGCATAGTGCGCGACGAAGCCATCGGTCAGCACCCGCATGAAGCCCGCCAGCACCACCAAGTCGGGCGCGTGGCGGTCGATGGCGGCCAGCAAGGCGGCGTCGAAGGCTTCGCGCGAGGCGGCGGACTGGCTCTCGACGACCTCGGTCGCCACACCCGCCGCCGCGGCGATCGCCAACCGCGGCGCCTGCGGCTTGCTGGAAATCGCCGCGACGATCCGCGCCGGAATCGCCGTGGCCCAGCGCTCGGCGCGCTCGGCGTCCAACAGCGCCTGCAAGTTGCTGCCGC
>JAJTHJ010000250.1 GCA_021298875.1 Burkholderiales bacterium
CATCTTCACCCAGGGTGAGCGTACCGACGACTTCCGCCGGCTCAAGCACAAGCTCTATCTGGTCGCCACCGACCTCGATACCGGCGCCTCGGTGGCCTTCGGCAGCCGCGGCACCGAGCACGTGCCGATCTCGCGCGCCGTGCAGGCCTCGGCGGCCCTGCCGGGCCTCTTTCCGCCGGTGCAGATCGACGGTCACCACTTCGTCGACGGTGCGCTGCGCAAGACGCTGCACGCGTCGATCGCGCTGGAGCACGGTGTCGATCTGCTGATCTGCTTGAACCCGCTGGTGCCCTACGACGCCACGCCCGACCATCGCACGCGCGACCGCGAGCACCGGATGCACTCGCTGGTCGAAGGCGGACTGCCGGTGGTACTGGCGCAGACCTTCCGCTCGATCATCCGCTCGCGGCTGGACGCGGGGATGGAGCGCTACAAGACCGCCTACCCGCAAACGGACATCGTGCTGTTCGAGCCCAACCGCTCGGACGCCGACATGTTCTTCACCAATCTCTTCTCTTACTCCAGCCGGCGTCGGCTGTGCGAGCACGCCTATCAGAAGACGCGGCACGAACTGTGGGCGCGCCGGCACGAGCTCGCGCCGCTGCTGGCGCGGCACGGCATCGAAATCGACGTGGCCGCGCTGCGCGACGACAAGCTGACGCTGATCAAGAGCATCCGCAAGCAGCGCGAAAGCTGGCTCGATCTCGCCTCCACCGCCGCCACACGGCAATTGACGCACACGCTCGACGACCTGGATCGCTGGCTGCGCTCGCAGCGCGCGCCGGCGTAGCACGGCGCGGGCGGCATCGTTCGCGCGCGACGGCGAAGCCGCTGTTGCGGCGTCTGAGCAAAGCACACTCGCTGGATGATCGGCATGGCTGGTCACTTACGCACGGCCGACGCGATAACCTGGCAGAGTTACCATGAACGTATCCATCGAAAGCACGATTAATGACCTAGGTCACCTGTTGTCTTTATCAGGGCGAGACTAAGATAAGGGCGTCCTCGGGTCGCTTGCTGGTAGCCATCGGATTCCTTTCCTCGCTACCGAACTCCCTTTCGAAAGATCTCCATCCACATAGATTTCACTTTAGGAGTCGTTATGAAAGCCCTTCGCTTCGCCGCCATCACTTTGGTCTCGATCTCGGCACCGCCGGCAATTGCAGCGACGCAGGGATCCTTGGGCTCGTCTTCCGCCGCGACGCTCGTAGTTACCGCCAACGGCCCAGCGACTCCGCGCCTGGTGCAAGTGCTGGACGTGGAGGACGCCACGCTCACCAACAGCACGCAGTCGGAACGGTCGCCTTCGACACCCGGCGTCACGATGACGTTTTGCGTGGTGGATACCTACGCTGGCGCCGTGAACCTTCGGGTCAGCAACGACCCTGTGAACGGCACCAGCAGCAGCGGGTGGTTACTCAAGGCCGCCTCCGGTTCCGCGACGATCCCCTTCGTGCCCGAGATCACGAATCCCAGTATCTCTGCTCTGTATGGCGCGTTTAACGAATCGAACAGCTTCAACGCCGGCATTACCGCTGGCCAGACAGTCAGCAATGCGGCGGCTTGCGGCGCCGGAAATGTGAAGCTTCATATTTCCCTTCCCGTCGGCCAGACCTTGCCGGAGACGGTGGGGGGAACGACCTACACCACCACCGTCACAATGATTGCGACACCGATCTGACGTGACGTCCGAGCGGCCGATCCGGGACTCGTAGCGATCAACCCGGGGCCGCGGCGGGAAGCGCGGGCGTGGAGACGCAACGCGTCTCCCCGGGCAATGACGCATGGGTAGTATCCTGTTGTCACTGTCGCCCGCGTCCGGGCCTGCGCCCGCCAAATACATATGCAACGCAAGCCCCCGCGCCGCACGCGCGAGCGCATTCTCGAACTGTCGCTGCGCTTGCTCAACGACTTCGGCGAGCCGAACGTCAACACCACCATCATTGCCCAGGAGATGAACATCTCGCCGGGCAACCTGTACTACCACTTCAAGAACAAGGACGACATCGTCAACTGCATCTTCCAGCAGTTCGAGCGCGAGATCGACAAGCTGCTGGCGGTACCGCCCGACCGCCGCCCCAACGTCGAAGATGCCTGGCTCTTCCTGCACCTGCTCTTCGAGCTGATCTGGAAGTACCGTTTCTTCTACCGCGATCTGAACAATCTGCTGATCAACAGCCGCACGCTGGAAATGCGCTTCAAGACGCTGCTTGGGCAGAAGGTCAAGATGGCGCGCTGGCTGTGCGAGGGGCTGGCCGCCAACGCGGAGCTCAAGGCGAGCCGCGCCGAGATCGCAGCGCTGGCCACCAACATGGTGGTGGTTGCCACCTACTGGCTGTCGTACCAGCATGTGATGAACGCGCGGCGCTTTTCGGAGCCCGAGTTCGTCGGCCAGGCGGTGGCTCAGGGCTGTTATCAGGTGATGGCACTCACCGCGCCCTACCTGACCGGCGACGCGCGCGCCTTGTTCGAGAAACTCGCCGCCGAGTATCGCGACGCGGCGGCGTAGCGATCCCGCACGTCAGGCGCGACCTGCGACGTCCGGCTCGTCGGCGGCGTCGAACAGCCAGCGACCCACCGCGCCCGCCGCGAGCGCGCCGACGATCGGCGCAACCCAGAACAACCACAACTGCTGCACCGCCCAGCCGCCGACGAACAGCGCCGGCCCGGTGCTACGCGCCGGGTTGACCGAGGTGTTGGTGACCGGAATGCTGATCAGGTGAATCAGCGTCAGGCACAGACCGATGGCGATGCCGGCAAAACCGCCCGGCGCCCGCTTGTGGGTCGCACCGAGAATCACCAGCAGGAACATGAAGGTCATTGCGACCTCGGTGACCAGCGCAGCGCCCATGCTGTACTTGCCCGGCGAGTGCTCGCCGAAGCCGTTGGAGGCGAAGCCGCCGGCCAGATCGAAGCCCGCCTTGCCGCTGGCGATCACGTACAGCACAGCGGCGGCGGCGATCGCGCCAACCACCTGGGCGGCGATGTACGCCGGCAGTTGCGACGCCGGAAAGCGCCCGCCCGCCCACAGACCGATCGACACCGCCGGGTTGAAGTGCGCGCCCGAGATGGGGCCGAAAGCATAGGCCCCTGTGACGACGGTCAGGCCAAAGGCCAGCGCCACGCCGGCGAAGCCGATGCCGAGTTCCGGATAAGCGGCCGCCAGCACGGCGCTGCCGCAGCCGCCGAGAACCAGCCAAAAGGTGCCGATCAATTCGGCCGCGAGTTTTGCGCTCATGGTTTATCTCCAAAAAAGGCAGCGGACTTTACCGCAGCGACGTCGCGCGCCGGTGACGGCCTCGGCGTTACGCTTCGCCGCGCGTCGCGACTGCGCGACAACCCTTTGGAGACACCCATCATGGCCAAAGCCTGGACCAAGTTCCCCTACCCCGACAAGAAGTTCAACTACACCGCGGCGACGCTGAAGAAGGCCTGGGAGCGCCTGCACAAGGGCGACGCGGAGCCCTGGCCCAAAGACGACGCGGTGGTCGAGGCGTGGATCGCCTTTCACGCCGGCGAGTTTCAGAAGGCGGTGGAACTGGGGCTGAAAGCCGGCGGCGCCGGCATCACCGCCGCCAACAAGGCGCAGGCGATCTACGCCAATTACGTCGAGGGCGACGACAAGCGCAAGCTGGACCTGTTTCAAGAACTGGCCGCGCGTGCCGAGGCGCAGCAGGCGGCCGAGGCCAAGAACCCGGCCGGCTACTACTGGGCCGCCTATGCGCTGGGCCGCTATGCGCAGGGGATTTCGATCGTCAAGGCGCTGTCTCAAGGCATCGGCGGCAAGGTCAAGAGCGCGCTGGAGACAACGATCAAGCTGGCGCCCAAGCACGCGGACGCGCACATTGCGCTCGGCGCCTATCACGCCGAGGTGATCGACAAGGTCGGCGGCATGATCGGCGGGCTGACCTACGGCGCCAAGAAGGACGTGGGGCTGAAGCACTTCGAGACGGCGTTGAAGCTCAATCCGGACTCGGCCATCGCGCGCATCGAATACGCCAACGGCTTGGCGCTGCTGGAAGGCAAGAAGGCGCTGGCGCAGGCCGAGAAGCTGTACGCCGAAGCGGCCGCCGCGGAGCCTCACGACGCGATGGAAAAGCTCGACGTGGAGTTGGCGAAGGCGGAGATGGAGGACTGACGCTCCAGCCCGCTTGTCGCTCCGAGCGTAGCGAGGAGCCTGCTGTGGCAACGCACGAAAAGCAGGTTCCTCGCTGCGCGCGGAACGACGGCAGTCCGGTTCAGAACACCGCCCCGCGCGCATCGACCGGCCACACCGCTTCGACCACGTTGCCGCGCACGGCCACGATCCAGTCGTGCAGGTTGACGGTCGGGTCGCAGTGGCCGGGGATCAGCAGCGCCTTGTCGCCGAGCTTGAGCGCCGGGCCGTCGCCGCTGCGGCGCAGGACGGTGTGCTCGTCCGACACGCCGGCCACCGACCAGCCGGCAAACGCCGGCTGCGGCGGGCCGGAGTCCACGGCCAGCGCCTTGAGGCCGGCATCGAGCGTGACGCGGTCGCCGCGCACGCTCAGCGCGGAAGCGAACACGAAGAGCGCCTGCGCGAACTGCGGCGCGTTCGCGTCGGCCTCGTTGCGCGCGTAGTCGGCATCCATCAGCGCGTAAGAGCCGGGCTGGATCTCGGTGTAGACACCACTGGCCGCCTCGTAGATGAAGCTGCCGGTGCCCGCGCCGGTGACCACCTCGCAGGGCAACTCCGCCGCGCGCAGGGCGGCGCGGTACCCGGCGGCCTTCTGCACGGCGGCGCCGATGGCGGCGCGCCGTTCGGCCACGCCGCGCAGGTGCTGCGCTGAGCCGTGGTAGGCATGCAGGCCCATGAAGGTGAGCCGCGGCTGCGCCACCACGGCCCGCGCGATGTCGATCAGCGTGTCGGCGTCGGGCACACCGGCGCGGCCGTGGCCGACGTCGGCTTCCACATAAACGTCGAGCCAGGCATCGGCCTCGCGGCAGGCGGCGCCGAGGGCACGCGCCACCTCGGCGTCTTCGACGCAGACGCCCAGGCGCGCCTGCGGATGCGCAGCCGCGAGTTGCGCCAGCCGCGCGAGCTTGCGCGCGCCGACCACCTCGTTGGTGATGAGCACGTCGTTGACGCCGGCGGCGACGAAGGCCGCGGCCTCGCTCACTTTCTGGCAGCAGATGCCGACGGCGCCAGCGGCGATCTGCCGGCGCGCGATCTCGACGCACTTGTGGCTCTTGGCATGCGGGCGCAAGCGCACGCGCGCGGCAGCCGCGGCATTGGCCAGCCGGCGCAGGTTGCGCTCGAACAGGTCGAGGTCGAGCAGCAGGGCCGGGGTATCGACGTCTTCCAGCGCCATGCCGGGCTGGGCCGGGATCCATGCGGGGTTCATGGGCGGAGTCTACGGCGGCGGCCCCCGTAGAATTGGTGCAATCCATCATGGAATCTGGCCATGAGCATCAAGAGCGACAAATGGATCCGCCGGATGGCGGCGCAGGGCATGATCGAACCCTTCGAGCCCGGCCAGGTGCGCAGCCGCAACGGCGAGAAGATCGTCAGCTACGGCACCTCCAGCTACGGCTACGACATCCGCTGCGCCGACGAATTCAAGATCTTCACCAACATCAACAGCACGATCGTCGATCCCAAAGCGTTCGACCCAAACTCCTTCGTCGACGTCAAAGGGCCGGTCTGCATCGTCCCGCCCAATTCGTTTGCGCTGGCGCGCACGGTCGAGTACTTCCGCATCCCGCGCAACGTGCTGACCATCTGCCTGGGCAAGAGCACCTATGCGCGTTGCGGGATCATCGTCAACGTGACGCCGCTGGAGCCGGAGTGGGAGGGGCACGTGACGCTGGAGTTTTCCAACACCACGCCGCTGCCGGCCCGCATCTACGCTGGCGAGGGCTGCGCGCAGGTGATCTTCATCGAAAGCGATGAGGTCTGCGAGACGAGCTACCGCGACCGCGGCGGGAAGTACCAGGGGCAGGTGGGCGTGACGCTGCC
>JAJTHJ010000310.1 GCA_021298875.1 Burkholderiales bacterium
CCGACCACGTAGTGCTGGTCGCCGCGCGCCGCCACCTGCGGCAGATGGGTGACAGCCAGCACCTGCCGCTCGCGCCCGAGTTGCGCCAACAATCGGCCGACGGTTTCGGCCACGGCGCCGCCAATGCCGGCGTCCACTTCGTCGAAGATCAGGGTGGCCACGGGCGTGGCGGTGGCGGCGATGACCGAGATCGCCAGGCTGATGCGCGCCAGTTCGCCGCCGGAGGCCACTTTCGCCAGTGGTTTCGGCGCCACACCGGCATGGCCGGCAACGCGGAACTCGGCCCGCTCGAGCCCGCTCGCGGCGGGATCGGCCGGCTCGAGGTGCACTTCGAAGCGGCCGCCTGGCATGGCCAAATCCTGCATCGCGCGGGTGACTTCAAGGCTCATCGCCGCGGCGGCTTGCGCGCGGTCCGCCGACAGCGCTTGCGCGAGCTGACGATAGTCGGCCTCGGCAGCGGCTTCGGTGGCGTGCAGCGCAGCCATGTCGGTGGCGGCCGCCAGCGCGGCCAGTTGCCCTTGCGCCTCGGCCAGCCGCGCCGGCAGCTCGGCCGGCGCGCACTTGAACTTGCGGCCGGCAGCGTGCAGCGCGGCCACACGGGCTTCGGCCTCGGCCAGCCGCCGGTCGTCCACTTCCGTGCGGCCGAGGTAATGGTTCAGTTCGCGCGCGGCCTCGTCCACCTGGATGCGCGCGGCCTCCAGCGCCTGCACCACCGGCTGCAAGCGGTCGTCGTAGCCGGCCAGTTGCGCAAGGCGCGCAGCCGCGCCGTCGATGCGCACCAGCGCCGCGTCGTCGGCCTCGGCCAGCGCATCGACGGCGGCCTGCGCGCCTTCGAGCAGGCTGGCGGCGTGGGTCAGGCGCCGGTGCTCGGCTTCGATCGCATCCCACTCGCCGGGTTGCGGCGCCAGGGCGCCCAGTTCTTCGACGATCCAGCGCAGCCGCTCTTCTTCGCGCTGGGCCGCACCGGCCATGGCTTCGGCCTCGGCGCGTGCGCGGGCGGCCTGGCGCCAGCGCGCATACCGCTCGGCCACCACCTGCGCCTGGGCCGTGAGGCCGCCGTGCTCGTCGAGCAGTTGCAGCTGCGCTGCCGGCCGGAGCAGCGACTGGTGCGCGTGCTGGCCATGCACATCGACGAGCAGTTCGCCCACCTCGCGCAACTGCGCCAACGTGGCTGGGCTGCCGTTGATCCAGGCCTTGCTGCGGCCGCCGGGGTCCACCGTCCGCCGCAGCAGCAGCACGTCGCCGTCGGCGTCGAGGTCGGCGGCGTGCAGCCAGTTGAGCGCCGCAGCATGCGGACGGAACTCGGCGACGATTTCGGCGCGGCTGCCGGGGTCGCGCAGCACGTCGGCTTCGGCCCGCTCGCCCAGCGCCAGCAGCAGCGCGTCGATCAGGATCGACTTGCCGGCGCCGGTTTCGCCGGTGAGCACGGTAAGGCCCGGCGCGAAGTCGAGCGCCAGCGCATCGACGATCACGAAGTTGCGGACCGCGAGCGACAACAACATAGAGATGGGGTCAGAGGCCGTGAAGAAATCGCAGCGAGCGGCCCAAGATCGGCCCGAGGAGCGCACCCATACGGACTTGTACGGCGAGCACCGCAGGGGCGAGATTGGGCCGCGCAGTAGATTTATTCACGACCGGTCAGCGATCATGCCCTTCGGCGGGCATGACGTTCCAGTGCAGCTTGCTGCGCAGCGTGGCGAAGTAGTTGTACCCCACCGGGTGCAGCAGCGTGGCCACCGCGGCGCTGCGCTGCACGTGCACCACGTCGCCGGGGGCAAGCCGCGAGAAGGTCTGCATGTCGAAATGCGCGGCGGCCTCGCGCACGTCGGCCACCTCGATCTCCACCACCGCGCTGTCGGGCAGGGCGATCGGCCGATTGGACAGCGTCTGCGGCGCCACCGGCACCAGCACCAGTCCCGGCAGCGCCGGGTGCAGGATCGGCCCGTTGGCCGACAAGGCGTAGGCGGTCGAGCCGGTGGGTGTCGCTACGATGATGCCGTCGCCGCGCTGGTTGTAGATGCCTACGCCATCGACGCGGACGCTGAACTCGACCATCCCGCCGGCCACGCCGCGCGCCACCACCACGTCGTTGAGCACGCAGGCGGCAAAGACCTGCTCTGCGCCGCGCCGCACGCTGGCGTCGAGCAGCCCGCGGCGATCGCTCTCGTAGCGGCCGGCCAGCATTGCCGCCAGCACGGTCGGTATCTGGTCGAGCGCAATGTCGGTGATGAAGCCCAGCCGCCCGAAGTTGATGCCGATCAGCGGCACGCCGTAGGGCGCCAGCTCGCGCGCGATGCCGAGCATGGTGCCGTCGCCGCCCAGCACCACGGCCACGTCGGCGCGCTGGCCGAGTTCCGCCAGCGTGTGGCCGGCGGCGTCGATGCCGGCGACCTCGCAGGTAATGGCGTCGAAGAGCGGCGCCTGCCCCGCCCCCCGCACCAGATCGGCGATGGCGAGCAGCGTCTCGCGCAGCCGCTCGCGCACGCTCTCGGCGCGCGGCTTGCCGAAAATGGCCACGGTACGGAAGGGTGCGCTCATGGCCGGCAATGTACCAACAAGCCGCCGGCACGGCGCGGATTGCGTAAGATTTGCCACACCATGTTGGACGAACGCGCCCGCATCCTCCTCAAGACGCTCATCGAGCGCTACATCGCCGACGGCGAGCCGGTCGGCTCGCGTGCGTTGGCGAAGATCTCCGGGCTGGAGCTGTCGCCGGCGACGATCCGCAACGTCATGTCCGATCTGGAGGAATTGGGCTTTGTCGCCAGCCCGCACACCTCGGCCGGACGGGTGCCGACCACGCGCGGCTATCGCTTGTTCGTGGATACGCTGCTCACCGTGCAGCCCTTGCAGCAGGAACAGGCGCGGCTGATCGAAGGGCAGTTACAGGTGACCGAGCCGCAGCGGGCGATCCACAACGCTGCGCAACTGCTGTCCAGCCTGACCCGCTTTGCCGGGGTGGTGGTCGCGCCGCGGCGCGCATCGACCTTCCGCCACGTCGAGTTCATGCGGCTGTCGGACAAGCGCGTGCTGCTGATCATCGTCAGCCCCGAGGGCGACGTGCAGAACCGCGTGCTCACCACCGACCACCCGTACACGCAGGCGCAGTTGGTCGAAGCCGCCAACATGCTCAACGAGCAGTTCGTCGGTCTGTCCTTCGACGAGGCGCGGCGGCGGTTGCACGCGGAACTGTCGGCGCTGCGGCAGGAGATCGCGCAGTTGATGGAAGCCGCGGTGCAGGCCGGCAGCGAGGCGGCCGAAGAAAGCGACCCGGTGGTGATTGCCGGCGAGCGCAACCTGCTCGGCGTGCGCGACCTCGCTGCCGATTTGACCAAGCTGCGCTCGGCCTTCGACCTCTTCGAGCACAAGACGCGCCTGACGCAACTGCTGGACGTGGCCGGCCGCGCGCATGGGGTGCAGATTTTCATCGGCGGCGAGTCGCAGTTGGTGCCGCTCGACGAGATGAGCATGGTGGTCGCGCCCTACGAGGTCGATGGCCAGGTGGTCGGCACGCTCGGCGTGATCGGCCCGACGCGAATGGCCTACGAGCGCGTGATCCCGATCGTCGACATCACCGCGCGCCTGCTCGCCAGTGCGCTGGCGCGGGAGTAGCCGCCGCGCCGCGGCGCTATCGTCGCATCTTGGTCATCGGCTGGTTGGGGTCGATGTCCTCGAGCTTCATGCCGCTGCGGGTCAGCGCGCGCTCGGTGGCGGCGATCTCGCCGACGGCAATCAGGTCGGCCAGATAAAGGCTCCAAAGCCCCCGCGGCGAAAGATCCGTGCGCGCCTCGAAGCTGGTCCACGGCCCGACGGCGCCGGCTGCGCTCAGGCGGCTGGCGCGCAGGCGCAATTCGGCGGCGCGCTTCTTCTCCGCCTCGGTCGCGGCCAGCCGCCGCATCACCGACGCGGCGGTCCACGCGGCGGCGACGTCGGTGCCGCGCGTGGCCATCGTCTCGAAGATCGACCAGCACTGCTTGCGCCGCGACTCGGCCAGCGGCGAGCGCTTTTCGCCTGCTGCCGGCGGGCGGCAGGCGTCGAGCAAGCGCGCCAACTGCTGCGGGCGCAGCGCGTTGCCGGCGACCGCAACGACCACCGGCAGCGTGGCCTCGGCATCGATCTGCCGCGAAAAGTCCGCCAGGCGCTTGAGCAACTCGCCCTGGCGCAGGTCGTAGCGCCGCGCCTGCGCGGCGCGGGCGAGGCTGGCGTCGGCATCGAAAGCGTTGCCGCGCGCGCTGGCGGCGTTGAAGCGCTCGATCCAGCCGACCGCGTTGTCGGGATCGACTTGCGTCAGCGTCACCGCGGCCGCCTTGGCGGGACAGCCGGTCGGCCGCAGCTCGGCGGTGCAGGCCGCGTGCAGCCAGTACAGCGCGAGCGGATCGGTTGCCGCGCTGGCTGCGATCCGCTCGATCTCGCCAGCGGCAAAGGGCGCGCCCGCCAGCAGGCGGATTACCGGGTCGCTCGACTTGGGCGCGGCGGCCTTCCAGCGCTCTTCCAGCCGTTGGGCGGCGGCGACGAAGGCCGGTGGCGGCGCCGGCGCGGCGGCCGGCGGTGCGGGCGTGGGGCTTGCCTTGTGCGGACTGGATGCGGCCAGCGCCAGCATCGGCGCCGCCACGGCTAGCGCAGCGAAACGCAACGGAAGGGACGGATTCATCTGCAAGAGGGGAGAGGGCGGAAACGGTCGGCATACCGCGCAACGGCGGGCGGCGTGCGCGGGCCGAATGTTCGCATGTTGAGCCGTCGCGCCGGCGACGCGCATCGCGGAGCGGTTCCATAGAATGCGTGTCGTTGCTTCTTCGGCGCCGATCGATGCCTCCTCCCGCGGAACCCATTGCGCACGGCCGTGCCGGCCGCTCCGCGGTATTGCTGGTCAATCTCGGCACCCCGGCAGCGCCGGAGCCGCGTGCGCTGCGCGCGTACCTGCGGCAGTTTCTTTCCGACCGCCGGGTGGTGGAGATTCCGCGCCTGGTCTGGTTACCGATCCTGTACGGGATCGTCCTCACCGTGCGCCCGCGCCAGTCGGCGGCCAAGTACGCCAGCATCTGGACGCCCGAGGGCTCGCCGCTGATGGTGCACTCGCAGCGGCAGACCCAGTTGCTCGACGAGGCGCTGCGCCGCCGCGGTCTGGACGTAGACCTGCGGTTGGCAATGCGCTACGGCGAGCCGGCCACCGCCCGCGTGCTCGACGGACTCGCCGCGGCGCGCATGGAGCGGCTGCTCGTGTTGCCGATGTATCCGCAATACGCGTCGAGTACCACGGCCACGGTGTTCGACGACGTCGGCCGCTGGTTGGCGGGCGCGCGCAACCCGCCGGAGTTGCGCACTGTCAAGCACTTTCACGACCGGCCCGGCTACATCGCGGCGCTGGCGACGAGCGTGCGCGCCTACTGGGCGCAGCATGGCCGCGCGATCGATGCCGGCGGCAAGCTGGTGATGAGCTTTCACGGCGTGCCGCGCCGCACGCTGGACCTGGGCGACCCCTACCACTGCGAGTGCCACAAGACTGGCCGCCTGTTGGCCGAAGCGCTCGGCTTGGCCAAAGACGAATACATGGTGAGCTTTCAGTCGCGCTTTGGCAAGGCCGAGTGGCTGCAACCGTACACCGCGCCGCTGCTGCACGAACTGGGCGGCAAGAAGGTGGCGCGCGTGGACGTGATCTGCCCCGGCTTTGTCGCCGACTGCCTGGAGACTCTGGAAGAGATCGCCATGGAAGGCAAACAGGAGTTCCTCACCGCCGGCGGTGGGGAGTACCACTACATCCCCTGCCTGAACGAGTCGCCCGCCTTTATCGACGCGTTGGCCGATCTGGTGCAGGAGCACACGGTCGGTTGGCCGTTGGCCCGCGCTGCGACCGCCGCGCTCGAGCAGGAAGCGTTGGCCGGCCGCGCGCGGGCCATCGCGCTCGGCGCACAGGACTGAGCGAAGCAGAAGCGGCCTAGCGCGTGCCCAGCTGCAGGTACCACATACCGCGGCGATCGGCGGAGAGGGTCTGGCCCCAGGCCAGATAAAGCGGGCCGAGCAGGGAGTCGATGCCGACGAAGAGGCTCGCCGATGGCCGGAACTGGGACGCGCCCTCGGTGCCGGCGCCGGCCCGAGCGCGCGTTACTTCGAGCGAGCCGCCCAGATAAACGCCGCGCCCCAATTGCGGCGGCAAACTGGCATAGCGGTAGGTGTAGACGCTGCGCGCCAGATAGAGGTTTTCGCCGAAGAGCTCCTGGTAGTTGAAGCCAGAGCCGCGCAGCAGTCCGCCAAGCTCGAACGGGTCGTACGGAGGCAGCGTACCCCGCAGGGTGGCGCCGCCGTAGCCGGTCAATTGCAGTGTATGCGGGCCGATGCTGCGCGCGATGGTGGCCTGGATTTCGCTGCGGTTGTATTGGTCGCCGGAGCCCCAGGCTTCGACCGTGCCAAAGGTGCGCAGCGACAACAGCTCGCCCGTGCGGGGGAAGTGCAGGCTGTCCAGCTGGTCGTAGACGGCGCGCCCGCTGTAACCCACCTGGTCGAGGTTGTACGAGGGCACGCCCAACAACTCGGCGAGGATCGGTACCGCGGTGACCACGCCGAAGCTCGACTGCGCCTTGACCCGGCCGGCAAACACCCCGGCGCGCAGCTCGCCGTACTGGTTCTGCCCGCCGAGATCGAACGCCGCGCGTGTCGTCTGTACGTCGTACTGGCCGATGTACAGGCCATTGCTGAAGTAGAGCTTCGGTTGCTCTTCATAGGTCAGGCGCGGCGCGACGAAGCCGCCGTCGCCGACCGATAGCGGCTGGAAGATCTCGGTGGAGGCCACGGTGTTGTAGCCCACCTGCAGGAAGTTGCGCCATTCGGTGCCCGACGAGGTGAGCCAGGTCATCCGGTGCTGCAGGGCGGCGTCAAACGTGCTCTGAAAGTCGTCGCGCGCCAGCGCCAGACCAAACTGGAGATAGTTGGGCCCCCAGCTCTTCTCGACGCCCTGGATCAGCGCAATCCGCCCGCTGGGCGTATCGACCATCGAGTAGCCGATGCTGTCGAAGTCGCCGCGACCGTAGATTTCGGTCAGCCGCTCGGCCAGATTGCCCGGGTCGAAGTCGGTTTCGCGCCGCCGTCGCAGATCGACGCCCGGCACGTTCTGCAGCTCGTCTTCGATCACCCGCGGATTGACACGCCCCGTCGCGGTCGCCACCTCGATCTCGGTCACCGTCGGCACCGACGGCAAACGCGCGAGCCGTTGTTGCCGCCACCGCGCGTACTCCACCGGCGGCAGCGAAAACTGGGCCAGGCGCGCCGCGTGCGCCCGCGCCGCCGCCTCGCCGATCGGCACCGTGGTGGCCAGTGCCTCGGCAAAGTTGCTGGCGCTGAAGTTGCCAAGCTGCGGCTCGATCAGGATGTCCTGGGGCCGGATCGTGGCGAGCGAGGCGCGCACGTTTTGCTCGGTCAGCAGGTTGATCGTTTGCAGGCCGACGCCGAAGATGCTGTTCAACTCCGCGCGCTTGAGCAGGGGCGAGCCGAGGTTGACCGCGATCACCACGTCGGCGCAGGTCTGGCGCGCCACCGCCACCGGCAGGTTGTCGACCAGCCCGCCATCGACGTACAAGGTATTGTCGATCTCCGTCGGCGCGAAGGCGCCCGGCACCGACATGCTGGCGCGCAGCGCAACGACCAGGTCGCCATGGTCGAACACGCGCGCTTCGCCGGTCTCCAGATTGGTGGCTACCGCGCGAAACGGCACGGGCAATTGGTCGAAGTCCTGATCGGGAAAGTTGCCGGCCCGCGCGAGTAGGCCGCGCAGGAAAAACTCCAGCTTGTAGCCCGAAGCGGTGCCGGTGGGCAGTTGCACCTGGCCGGCGTTGATCCCCAGTTCCAGAGCGAACAGGTTGCGCGCATCGTTGCCCTTGACGCGCTCCGGACGCTCCTGGCGCGGCACGGCGTCCACCAGCATGTTGTTCCAGTCGATACTGCCGACGCGCAGGATCAACTCGTCGGTCGGCACTCCGGCAGCCGTGGCGCCGCCCACCAGCGCGCCCATGCTGGTGCCGGCGATGCAGTCCACCGGCACGCGCAGTTCCTGCAACACGCGCAGCACGCCCAGGTGGGCCAGGCCGCGCGCGCCGCCGCCGGAGAGCACCAGGCCAATGCGCGGCCGCGGCCCGGTCCATGGCTCCGGCCCCGCCGCCGGCACAGGATCAGCGCGCACGCCCGGTGCGGCCGCGAGCAGAGCGGCCGCAGCCAGCAGTACAGGCGCCAACGCAGTTTTCACGATTCCGATCATCCGTCGATGCCAAAGACGGCGCGCAGGATAACGCGGGCGGCTCAGCCGGCCAGGCGCGTTCCACGGGCCGGGTCGAACCAATGCAAGAGAGCGCCGTCGAGCCGCAGGCCGGTCTGGGTCGGAGCCGCGGGCGCGGCGTCGGTTGGCAGCCGCAGCACCACGTCGGCACCGCCGATGCTGCCGTGCACGAGGGCATCGGCGCCGAGCGACTCCACCAAGTCCACCTTCAGCGTGCCGTCGGCACCGCCGAGGCGGATCTGCTCGGGCCGGATACCGAGAATCGCCTCCTGGCCGGCCAGCGCCAGCACGGCCTGCGGCAGGGTGAGCGCGCCGTCGGGCAGTTCGAAGTGCCGCCCGTCCGCCGCGAGCCGCCCGCGCAGCAGGTTCATCGGCGGCGCGCCGATAAAGCCGGCGACGAAGGTGGTCGCCGGCCGCTCGTAGATCTCGCGCGGCGTGCCGATCTGCTCGGCGCGGCCGGCGTTCATCACAATGATGCGCTGGCCCAGCGTCATCGCCTCCACTTGGTCGTGCGTCACGTAGAGCGACGTCACGCCGAGGCGCTGGTGCAGCTTCTGCAGCTCAAGCCGCATCTGCACGCGCAGCTTGGCGTCGAGGTTCGACAACGGTTCGTCGAACAGAAACACCTGCGGGTTGCGCACGATCGCGCGGCCCATCGCCGCCCGCTGGCGCTGCCCGCCGGACAATTGGCGCGGACGACGGTCGAGCAGCGCGTCGAGCTCCAGGATGCGTGCGGCTTCGCGCACGCGGGCGTCGATCTCGCTGCGCGCCAGGCCGCGGATCTTCAACCCGTAGGCCATGTTGTCGTAAACGCGCATGTGCGGATAGAGCGCGTAGTTCTGGAACACCATCGCGATGTCGCGGTCCTTGGGTTCGAGCGTATTGACCACCCGGCCGCCGATGACGATCTCGCCGGCGGTGATCTCTTCGAGTCCCGCCACCATCCGCAGCAGCGTGCTCTTACCGCAGCCCGAAGGGCCGACGATTACGACGAACTCGCCCTTTTCGATGGCGATCGACACCCCATGCACCACGGCGTTGGTGCCGTAGCTCTTGCGGACGTCGCGCAGTTCCAGCGTGGACATGGTTCTACTTTTCCGTATCGACGAGGCCCTTGACGAACCACCGCTGCATCAGCAGCACCACCAGCGCGGGCGGCAGCATGGCGAGGATCGCGGTGGCCATGATGAGGTTCCACTCGTTCACCGCGTCGCCGCCGGCGATCATGCTGCGGATGCCCATCACTACCGGGTACATGCGCTCCTCGGTCGTCACCAGGAGCGGCCACAGATACTGGTTCCAGCCGTAGATGAACTGGATCACGAACATCGCCGCGATGTTGGTGACCGACAAGGGCAGTAGGATCGAGAAGAAAAACCGCAGCGGCCCGGCGCCGTCGATGCGCGCGGCCTCGGCCAGCTCGTCGGGCACGGTCTTGAAGAACTGCCGGAACAGGAAGGTCGCGGTGGCGGAGGCGATCAGCGGGATCGTCAGCCCTGCGTAGGTGTTCAGCATGCCGAGGTCGGAGACCACTTGATAGGTCGGGCCGATGCGCACCTCGACCGGCAGCATCAGCGTGATGAAGATCGCCCAAAAGCACAGCGTGCGACCGGGGAAGCGGAAGTAGACGATCGCGAAGGCCGAAAGCAGCGAAATCGCGATCTTGCCGACGGCGATGACCACCGCGCTCACCAGGCTCACCCACATCATCCGTCCCACCGGCACGGCCGCGCCGGCGCCCTTGGCGCTACCGGTCAGCACCGCGCTGTAGTTGGCGAGCATCTCGCTGCCGGGGGTGAGCGGCATCGGCACCTGCACGATCGCATCGGCCGTGTGGGTGGAGGCGATAAAGGCCACGTACACCGGGAACGCAACGATCGTCACGCCGAGCGCCAGCAGCAGGTGCGTCAGCACGGTGAGGGCGCGGCGGCGTTCAACCATGGGACTCGCACCTCCGGGCTAGCGAAAGTCGCGCGCAGATGCTCGGTCGCTCCCTCCCCTTCAAGGGGAGGGTTGGGGCTGATGTTTCCCCGGTTTTATGGGCGGGTTATCGGAGAGGGGGCGGGAGGAGTAGGGTGCTGAAAAACGGTGCGTGCATGAGCGGTTTTTTGTCTGCATAGGGACTAGCCGATGCAGAAAGGAGCCGCCATGCACGCGCAGAGGATCGTAGACCGGTTTGTGAACGAGCGGCTGGCGCTGCATGCAGCGCGCCGACCTAGTTGGGGCGCG
>JAJTHJ010000118.1 GCA_021298875.1 Burkholderiales bacterium
CACCCGCAACTGGATCGACATCGTCGGCATCGTCGTGTTCGTGGTGCCGCTGTGCGTGCTGATGATCAAGCTGGGCTGGCCGCTGTTCGCCCGCGCCTACGAAAGCGGCGAGATGTCGCAAAACGCCGGCGGCCTGATCCGCTGGCCGGTGATGCTGCTGATCCCGCTCGGCATGGCGATCCTGCTGGCGCAGGCGGTGTCCGAACTGATCAAGCGCATCGCCTTCCTGCGCGGGCTGATCCCCGACCCGCTCGCCCACGCCGCCTCCGGCGAAACGCACGGCAAGGAAACCGCCCAAGCGCTGGAGGCTGCCAAATGATCGAGTTCGTCACCGCCAACTTCGTCCCGCTGCTGTTCGCGGGGCTGCTGTTTTTCCTGCTGACGGGCTTCCCGGTCGCGTTTTCGCTCGCCGCCACCGGGTTGCTGTTCGGCTACATCGGGATGGAAGTGGGGCTGTTCCCGGTCACGCTGTTCCAGGCGCTGCCGCTGCGCGTGTTCGGCATCATGCAAAACGACACGCTGCTGGCGATCCCGTTCTTCACGCTGATGGGGATCATCCTCGAACGCAGCGGCATGGCCGAAGACCTGCTGGAAACCGTGGGCCAGGTGTTTGGCCCCGTGCGCGGCGGCCTGGCGCTGGCGGTGATCTTCGTCGGCGCGCTACTGGCGGCGACCACCGGCGTGGTCGCCGCCGCGGTGATCAGCATGGGCCTCATCTCGCTGCCGATCATGCTGCGCTACGGCTACAACCGCACGATCGCCACCGGCGTGATCACCGCCTCGGGCACGCTGGCGCAGGCGATCCCGCCATCGCTGGTGCTGATCGTGCTGGCCGACCAGTTGGGCCGCTCCGTCGGCGACATGTACGAAGCCGCCCTCGTCCCCGGCCTGCTGCTGGTGGCCTGCTACGCGATCTTCGTGCTGATCGTCGCCGTGGTGCGGCCGTCCTGGGTGCCCGCGCTGCCGGCCGAGGCGCGCATCTACCGCGAAGCCAACGGCGCCAGCGGGCACACATCGTTGCTCGTCCTGTTTGCCATCGCCGCAGCCGCCGGCTACGCCTGGAGCCAGGTGCACCAGAGCATCATCAACCCGCTGATCGGGCGCGAACTGCCCGCCCCGGGCGACGAAATCCTGATCATGTCGATGACGGTGGCGTCCTTCGTCGCGCTGGCGCTGGCGATCCTTAACAGGGTGTTCCGCGCCGGGCTGCTGTCCAAGCTGAGCGAGCAGGTCACCTTCGTGCTGATCCCGCCGCTGGTGCTGATCTTCCTCGTGCTGGGCACGATCTTCCTCGGCATCGCGACGCCGACCGAAGGCGGCGCGCTCGGCGCGGTGGGTGCGCTGGCGATGGCCGCCGGCAAGAAGCGCCTGACGCTGACGCTGATGAAGCAGGCGCTAGACAACACCACGCGGCTGTCGGTGTTCGTGCTGTTCATCCTGATCGGCTCGACGGTGTTCTCCTTCACCTTCAACGCCGCCGAGGGCCACTTCTGGGTCGAGCACCTGTTTGCCAACATGCCGGGCGGCGCGCTGGGCTTCCTGATCGTCGTCAACGTGCTGGTGTTCATCCTCGGCTGCTTCATCGACTTCTTCGAGATCGCCTTCATCGTGATCCCGATCCTGGCGCCGGTGGCGGCCAAGATCCTGCCGGAACTGCTGCCGGCGGGCGTTGCGCCCGATGCTGCACTGATCTGGTTCGGCGTCATCATCGCGATGAACTTGCAGACCTCCTTTTTGACCCCGCCGTTCGGCTTTGCGCTGTTTTACCTGCGCAGCGTGGCCGCGCGCAACGACTACAAAGACCGCGTGACCGGCGTCACCATCCCGGCGGTGACCACTGCGCAGATCTACAAGGGGGCGATCGCCTTCATCTGCATTCAGCTGGTGATGGTGGTGGCGGTGATCGCCTACCCGCAATTGGCGATCGACATCACGCCCAAGGCGGCGGTCGACCTGAATTCGATCCAGCTCGACGCGCCCACCGGCGGCTACGGCAACGAGCAGGCGCCGCTGGACCCGCTGCGCGACCTCGTGCCCGGCTCGCCAGCGCCGGCCGATACGCCCAAGCCGGCGCCGGCCGACGATCCGCTGGAGGCGATGAAGCGCGAATTGGAGCGCGATAAGGCCGGCGCGAGCAAGTAGCCGGCTGGGCGCAGCCAACAAAAAGCCCCGCGGTGCTTCGGCACCGCGGGGCTTTTTTGTTGCTGCCGAATCCGCTTACGGGATACGTTGCGACTGCATGTAGTTGTCGAACGAGGCCTCGGCGAAGCGGAACCACAGGTTCTCCTCGCGCAGGAAGGCGATGTAGTCGGAGTAGATCTTCTTCCACGCCGGGTTGATGTTGTTCAGCTCCGCGTAGACCTCGAACGCGGCCTTGAAGGCGGCGTCCATCACGTCCTTGGGCATGCGGAACGGCTTGGCGCCGCCGGCCACCAGTTGCTTCAGCGCGGCGGGGTTGCGCGCGTCGTACTGGGCCTGCATGTTGACGTGGGCGTGCGACGCGGCCGCCTCGACGATGGCCTTGTACTCGGGCGTCAGCGCGTCCCAGGCCTTGGTGTTGACGTACAGATCCAGTTCCGGGCCGCCTTCCCACCAGCCGGGGTAGCCGTAGAAGGGCGCGACCTTGTAGAAGCCGAGCTTCAGGTCGTCGTAGGGGCCGACCCACTCGGCGGCATCGATGGTGCCCTTTTCCAGCGCGGTGTAGATTTCGCCGCCCGGGATGTTCTGCGGCACCGCGCCGATGCGCTCCAAGATCCGGCCGCCGAAGCCGCCGATCCGCATCTTGAGGCCCTTCACGTCGGCCAGCGACTTGATTTCCTTGCGGTACCAGCCGCCCATTTGCGCGCCGGTGTTGCCCATCGGGAAGTTGACGATGTTGTAGCCGCGGTAGAACTCGCGCATCAACTTGCCGCCGTTGCCGTCGTACATCCAGGCGGTCATCTGGCGCGAGTTGAAGCCGAACGGGATCGCGCAGCCGATGGCGAAGGTCGGGTCTTTCCCGAAGAAGTAGTAGGGCGCAGTGTGCGCGCACTCGACCGTGGCGTTTTGCACGCCGTCGAGCACGCCAAAGGCAGGCATCAATTCGCCGGCGGCGTGCACGCTGATCTGGAAGCGGCCACCGGTGGCCGCCGAGACCTGCTTGGAAAACACGTCCGCCGCACCATAGATGGTATCGAGCGACTTGGGGAAGCTGGAGGCCAGGCGCCAGCGCACCTGCGCTTGGGCGTGAACCACCGCCGGAGCGGCCACCGCGGCGGCGGCCGCGGCACGAGCGATAAACGAACGACGTTGCATGGAAGTATCTCCTTGGAAGTGAAGAACGTTGAGGCGAGCGTTGGCGAGTCTCGTCGTGCCCGCCTTGCTCAAGTCGGGAGCGACCCCTGCGCTCAGGCGCGGATTCTAGACCGCTCGCCCATGCTTGGGGGGAGCATTTACCCGCGGTCGGCGGCAGCCTCAGGCCCCGCCGACGGTCATCCCCTCGACGATCACCGAGCCTGCCACCCGCCCGCCGCGCACGACCCGGTCAGCGCCGACCGCGACGAGGTTGGCGTACATCGACTTCAGATTGCCGGCGACAGTGATTTCCTCCACCGGGTAGGCGATGGCGCCGCCTTGGACCCAGAAGCCGCTGGCGCCGCGCGAGTAGTCGCCGGTGACGGTGTTCACCCCCGACCCGATCAGCTCGGTGACCAGCAAACCGGTGCCGAGCTTGCGCAGCATCGCGCGGAAGTCGTCGCCGGGTTGTGTGCGCGTCGAATGCAGCGTCAGGTTGTGCGCGCCGCCGGCGTTGCCGGTCGTCTTCAGCCCTAGCTTGCGCGCCGAGTAGCTGCCGAGGAAGTAGCCGGTCAGCACGCCCGCTTCGATCACGTCGCGCGCCTGGCCGCGCACGCCTTCTTCGTCGAAGGGGCTGGAGCCGGACGCTTGCGGAACGAACGGATCGTCGCGCAGGCTGATGTGGTCGGCGAAGAACTTCTGCCCGAGCGCATCGACCAGAAAGGACGCCTTGCGGTACAGCGCGCCGCCGCTCGCCGCACCAACCAAGCTGCCGATCAACCCGCAGGCGAGCGGCGCTTCAAACAGCACCGGGCACCGGCGGGTGGAGAGCTTGCGCGCGGACAGCCGTGCCAGCGCGCGCTCGGCCGCGTAGCGGCCCACGGCCTCGGGGGCGGCCAGCCCGTCGGCGCGGCGCGAGTGCGTGTACCAGTCGTCGCGCTGCATGCCGCCTTGGTCACGCGCGATCGGTGACACGGAAATCGAATGCCGCGACGACGGAAAGCCCGCGCAAAACCCGCGTGTGTTGGCGAGCACGAAGTGCGCGGCCGAGGCGTAGACGTTGGCCCCTTCGGAGTTGACGATGCGCCGGTCGGTGTCGAAGGCGGCCTGCTCGCAGGCCTGCGCGAGTTCGATGGCCTGCTCCGTCGCCAGCGCCCAGGGGTGGTACAGATCGAGGTCGCGCGGGGCGTGCTCGAGCATGTCTTCGTCCGGCAGGCCCGCGGCCAGGTCTTCGGCGGTAAAGCGCGCGATGGTGTACGCCGCCTCGACCGCCTGCCGCAACGCCGCCGGCGAAAAGTCAGAGGTCGAGGCATGCCCGCGCCGCTGGCCGAGGTAGACCGACACGCCGAGCGACTTGTCGCGCGTGTGCTCAATGGTCTCTACCTTCATCTTGCGGGTGGTGACCGACAGGCCGGTAGACTCGCTAACTTCCGCCGCGGCGTCGGTGGCGCCCAGCGCCCGCGCATGGTCGAGCGCGTCCAACGCGAGCGCGCGCAGTTGATCGTCGGATAGGGAGAAGGCCATCGCTGTGCTTCCGGAAAACGTCGCCCCGGCGCAGGCCGGGGCCCAGCGTCTTTCGCCTTTACGCCACTGGGCCCCGGCCTGCGCCGGGGCGACAACAAACTTCTGCGCCGTATCATAGCCAGCGATGTCTTCGACCCCTCTCGAAACCGACGAAGCGCCCAGCAAAAGCCAGCGCAAGCGCGAGATGCAGGCGCTGCAGGACCTGGGCGTCGAACTGGCCGCGCTGCCCGCCAGTCGCCTGGCCACGCTCGACCTGCCCGAGCCGCTGCGCGACGCCTTTGCCGACCTGCCGCGCATCACGCGTCACGAGGCGCGGCGCCGGCACGTGCAGTTGATCGGCAAGCTGATGCGCAGCGTGGACGCCGAGCCGCTGCGGCGGGCGCTCGATGAGGCCAACGGCAACTCGCGCGCGGAGGTGGCGCTGATGCACCGCTGCGAACGGCTGCGCGAGCAATTGCTGGCCGACGACGCGGCGCTGACCGCGCTGCTCGACGAGCATCCCGGCCTGGACGCGCAGCCGCTGCGCGTGCTGATCCGCTCCGCGCGGCGCGAGCAGGCGGCAGGCGCCCCGCCACGGCCACGCCACGCGCGTGAGCTGTACCGCACGCTGCGCGACCTGCTGCAAGCCAACGCCCAATGAGCCGTGCGCAACGCGCACATCCCGACGAGTTGATCGTCGGCCTCGTTTCGATCTCCGACCGGGCCAGCGCCGGCGTGTACGAAGACAAGGGCTTGCCCGGCCTGCGCGACTGGCTCGGGCGCGCGCTCGCCTCCCCCTGGCAGGCGCACTTGCGGCTGATCGCCGACGAGCGGCCCGTCATCGAACGCAGCTTGATCGAACTCGTGGACGACGTGGGCTGCGATCTGGTGCTGACCACCGGCGGCACAG
>JAJTHJ010000214.1 GCA_021298875.1 Burkholderiales bacterium
ATCGCGCTGGGCACGACGGCCTTCGCCATGCAGGACGTACTGCTCGAACCCTATGGCGGTCAGGTGCTCGGCATGTCGGTCGGTGCGACCACCTGGCTCACTGCTGCGCTGGCCGCGGGCGGGCTGATCGGATTCTCATGGGCCTCGCGCGTGCTTGGCCGCGGCGCCGACCCGGCCAGGATGGCCACCTTCGGCGCGTGGGTCGGCATCCCCGCGTTTGTCGCGGTGCTCGCCGCCGCGGCGACGCACTGGCTGCCGCTCTTCGTTGCCGGCGTGTTGGCGATCGGCTTCGGCGGCGGCGTCTTCGGCCACGGTACGCTGACGATGACGATGAACCGCGCCCCGCGCGAGCAGATCGGCCTGGCGCTCGGCGCCTGGGGCGCGGTGCAGGCCACCGCCGCCGGCGCCGCGGTGGCCGCGGGCGGGATCATCGGCAGCACCGCCGGGATGCTGGCGCAGCGCGGCGCTTTTGGTGAGGCGCTCGCGAGCCCGACCACCGGCTATGCGCTGGTCTACGCGATCGAGATCGTGCTGCTGGCGGCGACCATCGTTGCGATGGCCACGCTGCGCGCAGGCCGCGGCGCTACGCCCGCCGCGCCGGTGCGCTCCTGAGGTGCGCCGACCGGGTCGGCAGCGTCTTGATCTCGGCACTTGCCTCCTCTTCGGCCAAGCGAACGTCGTAGAGGGTCTGCAAGTTCATCCAGAACTGCGGACTGGTGCCAAACCAGTGGGCCAGTCGCAATGCGGTGTCGCCGGTAATGGCCCGCCTGCCGTTGACGATCTGGCCGATGCGGTTGGCCGGGACGCGGAGCTGGCGCGCCAGTTCGGTCGGGCTGACGCCGAGCGCCGCAAGTTCGTCGGCGAGGACTTCGCCGGGGTGAATCGGTGTACGCGGCATCGCCAAGTTCCTTTCAGTGGTAGTCCACGATCTCGACCTCTGAGGGGCCGGGCTGTCCGTCGGGCCAAGCGAAGCAAACGCGCCATTGCATGTTGATGCGGATACTGTACCGACCCTTGCGGTCGCCCCGCAGCGCTTCGAGTGCATTCGACGGCAGCGCCTGCAAGTCTGTGAGGCGCGTTGCCGAGTCGAGGATGTCGAGGCGCTTTTCCGCCTGACGGCGAAACCCCTCGAACTCCCGGACGCGCTTGCCCTCGGCGAACTCCTTCGTCCGCTTGTCGCGGTAGCTTTGGATCATTGCGCTGGAATCTATCGCCTTGGACGATGTACGTCAAACGTACAGGCGGTGCGTGCAAGTCGACGGCGGCCGTCAGTGGCTCTCGGTCCGCTCCGGCAGGATCCGCTCGGCCAACCCACCGACCGCAAACGCCCCCAGCACCGCGCAGCTGAGCGCGGTCAGGAGGCCGAGGGCTGCGCCGCCCCGACGGTCGCCGAAGGCGTAGCCGTAGAACACGCCGAGCGCGGCTGCCGCGAGGCTCGCGGCCAGCACCGCGCGCCGGCGGAAACGCGGGAGATCGCTGCCCTCACGGCGTCCTGCTCAGTGCCGCGCGCAGCGTGCCGGCGGAGTCGTCGTCGCTGCCGCGCACACGCGCCGCGCCGCGCAGGCTCCAGCGCCACAGCGCGCTGGTCGGCAGCGGCAGCACCAGCAGCCAGTGTTCGAGGATCGCCAGCCACAGCAGTGCGGCCACCAGCGTCAGCCCGGCCACGTCGAAGGCGGAGCTGCCGGCGGCACCGATTTCCCGCACCAACAGCACGCCCACCACGCTCGCCGCGCTGACCGAAAACGGAAAGAGCAGATTGATTGGCCGGCGACGAAAATAGCTCGTCATGTAGCGCAGACGCGGTGGCAAGAACTCCTCGGCCAGGTTGCGCACGCCGAAGTGCAGGTTGAGCTTCGCACTCTCGCGCATCACCCACAGCACGAGGTAGGTCCAAAAGCCCACGCGGTTGCTGCCGCCGGCGGTGGCGAGGTAAACGGCCAGCGCGCCCAAGGCGATCGCCAGCTCGTGATACGCAATTGCCGCCAGCGCATGGCCGAAGTGCTTGAGCCCCGAGCAGCCCGGCACGCAGGCGTGCCGGCGCGGGCCGGTCAGCACGCCGGTCAGGAAGGTCAATTCCATCCACGACCAGACGAGCACCGCGCAGGTGAAGGCGACGAAGGCGGCGGCCACCGTCGTGTCGTCGGCGGTGATCGCCAGCAGCACCAACGCGGCCACCGCCACCGCGCTCGCCGCGCCCAGCGTGGGCGCCAGAAAGCGCCGCGGCAGGTTGTCGAGCAGCAGCACGACGCCGGTGCCGAACCACCAGACGAAGACGGCGTAGAGGACGGGGGCGGTGTATTGCCACATGGTCAAACCGTGTCGCTGTCGCACTCGGGGACGTCATTCCCGCGACCGCGGGAATGACGGTGAAGCGCGCCAACTACCGACCGCGTAACGCCCCGGCCACCGCTGTGTCGCAGGTTCATCGCCTCACCACGCCGGCGCCAGCCGGATCTGCTGCGGCAACTCGTTGCGCTTGACCGGGACCAGATACAGCCGGGCAAAGGTCGCTGCCGCGGCGACGGCCAGCGCACCGCGCTTGACGGTGTTGACGAGGCCGCCGTCGCGCTTGGCGCGCTCCATCGCCGTGTTCAGCCGCACCAGGCGATCCAGCCCGGCGCGGAAGGCGGGTTGGTCGATGTCCAGCGTCAGCGGGAACACCTGCTTGCTGATCTCGCTCGTGATGCGGAACACCTCATAGTCGTAATCGGACGCCTTGAAGCCCATCGCCTCGTGCATCAGCGGGCGCGCGTGGTCGCGCACGTACATGGTCGCGTACACGGCGAGCAGGAAGAAGCGGATCCACAACAGGTTGCCGCCGCGCAGCATCTGCGGGTTGGCGCGCATGATCAGCGCGAAGGATTCGCCGTGGCGGAACTCGTCGTTGCACCAGCGCTCGAACCAGCGAAAGATCGGGTGAAAGCGGCGCTCCGGATGCCGCTGCAACTGGCGGAAGATCGTGATGTAGCGCGCGTAGCCGATCTTCTCCGACAGGTAGGTCGCGTAGAAGATGTACTTGGGCTTGAAGTAGGTGTACTTCTTGGTGCGCTTCAACCCGCCCAGATCGACGCCGAGACCGTAGTCCTTGAGCGACGAATTGATGAAGCCGGCGTGGCGCGATTCGTCGCGCGCCATGTACTCCATCAACTGCTTGATGTCGGGGTTGGCGACGTTCTTCTTGATTTCGTTGTACAGCACGCAGCCGGAGAATTCCGACGTGACGGACGAGATCAGGAAGTCGAGAAACTCCTGCTTCAGCGCCGGCGGCAGCTCGCGGATCTCGCTCTTGAACTCCGGCGTGCGCTGGAAGTGGTCGTGGTTGTTGTCGCCCTCGTACTCGGCGAGCATCGCGTCCCATTCGGCGCGCAAGGGGCTCACGTCGATGCGGTCCATCGCCGCGAAGTCGGTGGTGTAGAAGCGCGGCGACAGCAGCGTGTGCTGCTCGGCCTTGCGGGTGGCATCGGCGGGACTGGCCACCGGTGTGACGGCGAGAGTGGGTTCGATCGCTTCCATCGGGCGGGTCTCCAGGTCGTGGTCAGCGCGCAGGCGCAAGCAGCCGCGCAAAGGCGGCGGTGTTGGTGGTGCCGAAGGCACCGAGATCGATCTGCCGCCCGGTGGCGGTGTCGGTCAGCATCAGATGGCCATCGACGGTGATCGCCATGCGGAACGGCTTGGCGTCGTCGAAGCCGAGCTGGTGCCGCTCGCGCGCGAGCGAGCGCAGCGTGGCGCGGATGAAGCCGTCGTGTCCCGGCGCCAGCAACGCCACCGGCGCGCCGCTGGCGGCGTCGAGCACGTCCACGCCGCCGTCGCTGCGGTCGGCGAAGCGCAGGTCGCGCTCGACCGCCGCCGGGGCCGTCTGCACGGTCGAGCGGCCGGCGCCGGTGATTCGCGCCGCCGTCACGGCCAGCAGCGACGCGGCGATCAATGCCGCGGCACCGATCAACGCGCCGCGCGGGAAGGGTTGGTGGGCAAAGGGGTCGCTCATGACCTGGACTCCGAAATCGGCCTGCGCTACGCCGCCACCGGCGTGGACGCCAAGGCATTGCGCGGTTGCGGCGCGGCGGCTGGCGCGACCGGCGACACGGCGGGCTGCGCATCGTCGGCCGCCGCCTGCAAGGCCGCCGCCAGCACCTTGGCCACTTCTTCGGCGCGCGGCACGGCGCGCAGCATCGGCTGCGTGCGCGCCAGACGCCACGGGCGGGCGTGCGGCCACAGATGCAGCCAGGCCAGCCGCACGTCGTCGCGCAAGGCGATCGGCAAGTCGCCGTGGCCGCCATCGCGCCGGCGCAGCGCAACCGACTCGATGCCGGTAAACGGCAGGTTCACGGTAATCGGCAGCGCCACGCCCACGCGCAGCACCACGCGGCGCGTGGTCACCGCGTAGATGGTGGTGCGCGCCGACGCCCATGCATAAAACGCCAGCAGGCCCAGCGCGCCGGCGGCGAGCAGCGCCAGCGGCAAGGCATTGCGCAGCGCGTGCGCCAGCGTTGCGCCGTCGCGCATCGACGCCGCCATGTGCAATAGCAGCAGCGCGCCGAAGTACAGGCCGAGCTTGCGCAAGTGCAGGGCGGTGACGGCCAGCACGCGCCAGTCGGGCGCACCCTGCCACAGCAGCCGCTCGCCCGGCGGCAGCGGTTCCTGGATGCCGGCGATGTGCTGGGTGCCCGGGCCGGCGCCGGGGATGATGCGGGTGCGCAGGGGTTTCATCAGATCAGCGGCTCCGAGCGCTCGGGCGTGGCATACAGGTGGCCGGAGGCGAAGTACGCGCTGACGCGGTCTTCCTCGCGGCGGGTGACCAGATCCGGGTTACGCAGCCCCGGCGCCTTGGCGAAGTGATGCGCGAGCACCGACTTCACGCGCACGCCGTCAAAGCCGATCCGCGCCAGATTGAGCGGCAGCAGCACGCGGCGGTCGCCTTCGACCTCGACTTCCAGGTAGCGGATCAGCGCCTCGGAGCGATCGACCCACAGGTCGCGCACGGTGCCGCCCACCTTGCCGTCCGCGCCCCACACCGGCTTGCCGCGCGGGTCGGGGTCGCGCGCTTCCAGCGCGTGGTCGGTGGCCACGCGCAGCGGCACCAGCTTGGGCGTGCCCTCGTAGGTGAGGTCGGGCACGTCGGCGCGCAGCGCATAGGCGGCCGGACCGACGGCATCGACCATCGGGTCGCCGGTGGGCACGTACGGCGAGCCGAAGCCGCCTTTGGTCTGCACCGCGGCAAACGGAATCTGCGGGTCGGCCGCCGCGGGCTTTTGTACCTCGCCCTCGCCGTGGGCGAGCTTGTAGGTCTTGGGCTCCGGAATCGCCGGGAAGCCTTGCACCTTGACCTGGTCGTTGCGGCGCGAGGAGAACAGCGGATAGCCCTCGCGTTTGTTCTCGCGGTGCAGGTAAATGATCAGCCCCGCGAAGAAAATCCAGAAGGCGTAAAGGACGAGTTGCGCTACGTCGATGTAGCTGGTGATGGCGCCGGTTTGCATCTGACCTCCAGGCGAAAAGCGGCTAGCGGGGGAATTCCGCAAGTCCGAAAACGGGGGACGCCGGCCGCATCGCCGCCGGCGGCGCCGCCCGCGCGATGCGGCG